>JAILNJ010000192.1 GCA_024691665.1 Gammaproteobacteria bacterium
CAAGGAACATATCAAATCCTGCGCCAGCTCCACCTACTGTCATTAAAATACGAATAGGTCTACCAGAATTAATTCTATCTTTTCTTCTCTTATTATCATTCTCAAGGTCAACTAATAATTCATGATCAATAAAACAACCCACTTCTTTTAATTGATCCTCAGGGATTCCTCTTAAAGGTTTCTTTGCGAATCCATTTAAAGTCTTATATCCAAAGTATGCGAATGGAGTTTGAACTGTATGAATTGCGCCTTCAGATAAATGAAGTCCCATAGGCCAGTTATCAGGAATAGCATTAACTACATGAGTCATTCCTGCATGAATTGCGGCTTGAGATGGCCACACATGAGTTGCGATATATGGAATATCTTTATTAATATTTTTAAAAATTGGGACTAAGAGTTCACTATTCTTTTGGTCTTTTGCGTTATAAGTAATCTTTTTAAATCCTTCACTATTTAGTGGTTCCCAAACTAATTTATTAAATAGTTTAGACTTTTGAGAGATTCTTGATGCGAGTGAATACATATCGTTTTGTTCTCTAATCATCTTTGAACCAGTCGCATCAAATGATGCAAGATCAAGCCAATAAGGTTTATAACCTAAAGCTCTTGCGGCTGATGCCATAGCGATAGATATTCTATAATGGCCAAAACCCATACGGATATTACCAACTATTAATGCATTATCTTCAAATTTTTGATTCTTATCTCCAAAAACTATGTTACTTGCGCCAATAAAATCTAATGTATCAATATCTTTAAAATTGATTTTATAATCAGCATTAGAGTCATCGCCAAATTTCTTAATATATTTGGCTTTACTCTTTTCTGCGGCTTTAATAGTCTTCTTATCAATTTCATTACCAAATATTACAGATGTTTTATCAATCATATATAAACTCCTTATATGTGTATATAATAATTATACTATATTTAAATACCCTATTGGGCAATAAAAAAGTTCCTATCGCTAGGAACGTTTTTAATTAATCTGGTGGGGCCTATGAGATTTGAACTCACACGCCTTGCGGTACTACCCCCTCAAAGTAGCGCGTCTACCAGTTCCGCCAAAGCCCCAAACATTTTCAATTCAGTGGGGCGACTGACAAGACTCGAACCTGCGCGATGCCGGAGCCACAATCCGGTGCGTTAACCAACTTCGCCACAGTCGCCATATGAATTGCATAAATAGTTTATCACTAAAGGGGGTTTAAGGCAAGAACTATTTTTTTACTCTAAAACAATTAATAATAGCGTAGTAAGCTGGGATAGTCACAAAGAGTATCCATAGCGGATGCCAAATATCAAAAAGAGTACCGAATACCATAAATAGAACAACCATAAATACTGGATAGTTAAATCTATTGGCATTCTTGTGTTGGATAGCTGAGATTAATGATCCAATTACAATTGGACCTAAGAATAATACCCAAGTTGGGTGCCATACTTGTGTTAAGAAACCGATGAGTAAGAATGCTACAGTAGCAAGTAAGTATAATGCACCAGTTACAGAACTAACAACGATTACTGATTTTCTGTGCGCTTCTCTAGTGCAGCAGTCATCCTTTTGCATTTTATCATCATCGTCGTCGTCATCATCGTCATCATCGTCGTCATCATCATCTGAATCTACTACTTCTACTTTTTCTTCTTTTTGAGCTTCAGTAATATCTTCTTCACTAATAATATCATCTAAAGATACATTATATATCTTAGCTAATAATATTAAGTTATCAGTATCAGGAGACGCTTCTGCTCTTTCCCATTTTGATACAGCTTGTCTTGATACACCAATCTTATCAGCAAGTTCTTCTTGTGATAATCCACTATTTCTTCTTAATTCATATAATTTGTTTGCGATTTTTACGTTCATAAGTTTTTCCTCCTTAATTTACGCTTCAATTATAGCAAGTTGCGTCGGTTGCGTACCACCAAATCTAGTTTGAAAGTGACGCAACTTTCGGTTGCAAATTACATCTTTACCTATAATTTAGCACAAAACATACAAAAAAGAGGCCTAAAAAGCCTCTTCTTTATTTAATTCTTTAATTAGTTGTTAGCTGCTTCAGCTTGTGCAGCTTTAATGATCTTTTCAGCTACGTTAGATGGTACATCTTCGTATCTTACGAATTCTCTAGTGAATGAACCATCACCTTGAGTCATAGCCTTAAGGTCGATATTGTAGTTAATGATTTCAGCTTCTGGCATTTCGCAGTTAACTACTGTGTAATCACCAACTTTATTCATACCAAGAACTCTACCTCTTCTCTTAGATACATCTGATAAGATATTACCAACGTAATCGTCAGATACTCTTACATCTACTTTCATGATAGGTTCAAGGATAACCTTTCTTGCGTCTTTAGTAGCGTTCTTGAATGCTTCTTTAGCTGCGTTCTTGAATGCTAATTCGTTTGAATCTACTGGATGGTATTTACCATCAAGGAGTGTACCATGAACATTGATAACTGGGAATCCAGCGAGTGGACCATTTTCAAGAGCTTCAAAGAAACCTTTTTCAATTGGTGGGAAGTAGTTTTTAGGAACTGATCCACCGAAGATTTCTTCACTCCAGAATGAATCTTCTTGGCATGGTTCAAATTTCATTACTACTACACCATAATAACCGGCACCACCAGATTGCTTAACGTATCTACCTTCAGCTTGGCATGTGCTTCTTAAAGCTTCTCTATATACAATCTTTTGATCTTCAGTAGTAACTTCTACCTTTAATCCTTTCATCTTTTCAATTAATGTATCAATGTGAACTGAACCTTGACCACCAATTAATTGTTGTTTTGTTTCTTTATTTCTAACAACTTCGAATGTTTGATCTTCAAGAGCTAACTTTTGGAGTGCACCTGATAATTTATCTTCATCGTTCTTAGACTTAGGAAGGATAGCTCTAAAGTAAGTTGGTTTTGGTGCTTCAGGTCTTTCGATAACTACATTTCTAGATTTATCATTTAATGTTAAACCAGTTTCAAGACTTGAAAGCTTAGAGATGATAACGATATCACCAGCATTAGCTACATCGTAAGAAGATTGGTTCTTACCACAAATCATAGCTGTTTGGTTTACTTTTTCTGTGTTGCCCTTAACGATAATTTCTTGGCCAACTTTAAGTGTACCATTTACAACGAGCACATAAGAGATAGTACCGATGAATGGGTCAACTGTAGTTTTAAATACATAACCAACGAATGGTTTAGTTTCATCATACTTTAATTCTTCAGAAGCCTTAAGAGGTTTAACTTCAGCCATAGTAGGGAATAAAGATACTACTAAGTTTAATAATTCCTTTACACCAACATTGTGAACTGAATCAGCTAAAGCAACAGGAGTAAGTGAATCTGATGAAAGACCAGCCTTTA
This sequence comes from Gammaproteobacteria bacterium, assembly GCA_024691665.1. Lineage (GTDB taxonomy): Bacteria > Bacillota_I > Bacilli_A > Izemoplasmatales > UBA1188 > UBA1188. The sequence goes on from JAILNJ010000192.1 coordinate 3,375, forward strand.
CACCCTTTAATACTTCTTCTTGAGTGAGTTCTTCACCACTGAAGAATTTTTCCATTAATTCATCATCTTGACCAGCTGCTTCTTCGATAATCTTATCGTATAAAGCTAAAGCTGTATCATTAGTAGAATCACTTTCAGCTCCACCAATAAATGCTTTCTTTGTTAATACGTTAGTGAAACCTTTGAAGTTATTCTTTCCACCTTCTGGATACATAAATGGAACAACACTTGAACCAAACTTAGCTTGAAGATCAGCAACAAGTGCATCGAAGTCTACGTTTTCTTTATCAACTTTAGTAACTAAAATTAATGTTGGAACTTCCTTTTCCTTTAATACTCTATAATAACTCTTAGCTTGAACGTCTACACCTTTAGTAGCATCAATAACTAAAATAGCTCCAGAACAAACTGCTAAATCATTATATAAATCTTGAACAAATTCATTCATTCCAGGGAAATCAATGAAATTGATCTTTGTATTTTGGTGTACTACTGGAATAAGTGATGCAGAAATACTGTAATGATGGTTAATTTCTTCTTGTGAAAAGTCAGATAATGTATTTCCTCTTTCAACTTCTCCTTTCTTTGAAATCACTCCGCATTCTAAGGCAATAGATTCTACAAGTGTAGTTTTTCCAACACCCATACCGCCCACTACTGCGATGTTTCTAATGTTTTCTTTTTGAAAATTCATGTTTATCTCCTAATATATAAAAAAATATTTTACCAAGAAAAATTATATCATAAATATTTAATCTAAACAATTAAATATATATGGGGTTAAAAAGATAAAATATTATATAGTTTTGTGTTCAACAAATTTAACATTATTTTTATTAAATAATTCTTTTTGTTTATTAGCCGATTCATTTAATATAACTAGTCTTTCGCTTTGATTCATTCCTTCTTTTATAAGCAAGGAATTATGATATTCAATATTAGACAATATATAAAGTTCTATGGCAGATGCATAGTCTCTCATATTACCTTTCTTATCTGGATTTAACTTCTCCCATTCTTTAGCTCTCAAACCAAATAAAGCTACATTAAGCATATCAGCCTCAGATGCATAGATATAATGTTTCTGTTCACTAGTAAGTTCTACAGGTACAAGATATTCTTTTATTGCGGTAGTATGTATAAGATAATTAATCTTAGATTGGATTCTACTATTATTCCATTCTAGTTGTTCAGTTTCTTCTAACTTTAAACGTTGAAATTCTTTAATTATATATAATTTAACCTCTGGAGATATCCAACTAGCAAATTCTAGTGCAATATCTCTATGAGCAAATGTACCTCCATTTTTAGTAGCTTTAGACCTTATACCTATTGCGTTAAATTCATTAATCCATCTTGTTGGTGACATTGTAAACGAGTTCTTACCAGACTCCTTCAATAGGGGGTCGAATTCGACCCCCCTAAATTTAGAGTTATTAATTGTTTCCCACATTCCCAGATATTCTAATGTGCTTCTTTGTCTCATCCAATTTTTAATAACATCCTTAGGTTCTTTAGAGTTCTTAATTCTCGCAATATCAGTTAATGATACATAGTCCTCATCACTTATTCCAGTAATATTAATTACTTTATCTTTTACCATAATTTCTTTCATTAAAGTTCACCATTAGATTCCTTGTTTCTTCTTTTGTTTCTAATGGTTAATATTGCAATTATGGTCGCAAAAACAACCAAAACAGATGAAAGAATAATAATTATAATTGTTGCTTTGTTTATAGCTGGCGAATATACATCAACTGTATATAAATTAGATTTAACTCTGACTGTGAACTCTTTTGAGATTGTGTCGCTATCATTTGTATATTCAACCACCATGTGATAGGTACCATCTATATCCTTATGGTTTGAATATGTATCACTAACGATTCTAGCTTTATAATGTTTACCATTTTCAAGAACTCCATTTGAATATAAAAGATTGGTTATATCTTCTAAAGTTATAGTTACGCCATCAGTAAGTTCAATTCTATAGTTATCTACAAATATAACAGGTGGAATTTTATCTTCTACTTTTACTATAACTGATTTCGTTGCGGTATTATTCTCATCATCAGTAGCTTTAATTTCAATTTGATAATCACCTATCTTTCTTGTGGATTCATAAATATTAACGCTCCAATCAAATGTATAAATTGTGACAGTCACATCAGTATCGATATTATCAGTAACTCTTAAAGAGTTTCTGACAATATCAATTAATGGTAAGTTTACTCTATAACTAACTGTGATAGTATCAGGACAATCAATGACTGGCTTCACATTATCATAAAATTCTACATTAACTGATTTAATAGTTTGGTTTCCTGAATTATCTTCTACACTTACAAATATAGTTTCATTCATTACTGTGGATGAGTTCTTAGTATAATCGGGATTAATTTCAATCTTATTTGAGATATCGCCATCATAATTATCTGAAGCATTATATTTAGATTTAATAAATTCTTCAGTCAACGTTGTATTAATTGGATGTCTTATAGAATCGGGTCCTGTTAGATATGGTTTTTCATTATCAATCACATTAACTATGGCATCTAATGTAGTTTTATTTCCGTAATCATCTGACGCTTCAAAAAACATTGGGTGTTTTCCTACAACTTCTGAAACATTTAAGTATGCATCATAATCAAAATCTAATGCAATTCCATAATAATCACCAGTATTAGTGCCGTCATAAGCCTTAAACATATTTCTAATACTCTCTTCAGATAATACATTAGGATAAATTACATTTATCGTTACCTTCTTATCCTTTGTGTCAGTAAATCTAGAGCCAGCACTTTGATAGATTAATGGGTCTATACAATCATTCTCATCATGTGGGTCAAAGGTTGGTCCTTTAATTAATTTTAGATATCCATATTCGTTTGGGATAAAGTCTGCGTTACGATAGGTAACCTCTAAAATTACTGAGAACGTTCCTTTTGGATAAGAAAATACTTGTGCACAATATGCTATTCCGTCTGAATATAATTCGTTTTCACACTGTGTTGCGTCTCTTTCTCCGCTTTTTGTTTCAATAAAATATCCATCAAGATCATAGAAATGAAGTTTATATTTTAATAGTTGATTATAATATTCGTCTCTAAATCTTATAGTTACTTTGTCTTGATAACTACCCGCGATAAACATTGCATGTTTTGTGACTAATGTTTTATCAGTTACTTCAAAGTCATTAACATCAAGAACATTAAGTCCAGCTGAATAAGTAACCCTATCAGAGGTGATAGTGTTTTCGATTTCAGATGCCTTGCAAGTATTATTAGGCATAGAAAAAAGAAATGTAAAAAACATTAAAAATAAAAGTACTATTTGTTTCTTCATAAGGTCCTCCTAACAAATAGTACTCAAAAAGTATATAAATCGTTTGAATTTTTTTATTATTTTTTTAGCTTTTCATCTAGAGCCGCTAAAATAGCGTCTACTGTAGCGTAATCTTTAACGATTATACCTGATGCGTTAGCGTGTCCGCCTCCGCCAAACTTTTCGGCTACATCATTAATAACTACACCTTGAGATCTAACTCTACATCTGATTTCATCAGCACTGAATTCATTAATTAAAATCCAAATAGGATGATTTTCAACACCGCTTAATGCGTTAACCATATTAGATGCTTCATCATAAGTAACGTTATACTTACTTCTGATTTCTTCATTAAGTTTAACGTATAATACTCCGTTTGGAGTTTGCTTAGTATTCATCATAACGTAACCCTTGAAGTTTAATTCTTCTAGAGATACTTTTTCAAGTTCTGTATAGATTCTTTGAGCATCAATACCAAGTTCATACATGATACCAATCTTCTTCATAGTATCACCAGTTACACCAGCGTATTTAAATCTACCACTATCAGTAACGATACCAGTGAATAAAGCTTCAGCACCTAACTTAGAAATCTTAGCTTTTTTATTTACGAAATATAAATCAAAGATCATTTCTGCGCATGCGCATTTTTCATCTTGAACAAAATTAATTTTATTTCCAAATGGGTTTCTATTTGGATGGTGGTCAATCTTAATTAAATCAAGGCCTGTAGTAAGTCTTTGGTCTACTGCACGAGCTAAATCTGCGCAGTCTACACTAATTACTAATGCATTCTTGAATTCTTCATCAGTAGCTTCATCGCTCTTACCAAGGAAACTTAAGTATCCTACATTTTCATGGATACACTTAACGCTCTTTTCTGGATAAGTGGTTTTGATAAGTTCTCTAAGTCCAATACCTGAACCTACACAGTCACCATCAGCTCTAATATGAGTTGTGATAATGATGTTTTCGTACTTCTTAATTGTTTTCCAAATCTCTTGATATATTGTCATTTTAATTTACCTTCTCTTCTAATCTTCTCACAAACTCATCTTTTAAGTCAAGCGTTGCGATAGTAGCACCACACGCAAGTTCGTGTCCTCCGCCACCAAAACTCTTAGCTACATCAACAACTGAAATCTCTTTACTTCTTATTTCTACGAAAGCTTCACCATCATCTTTCTCTGTGAAATTTACCCAAGCTTCGCAGTTTTCAAGAGTTGCAAGCATATTGATTGTGCCACGAGATGCTTGAGCATCAGTAATACCATACTTGTTTCTAATTTCTTTTGGAATAACTACTGAAGCCACTTTATTATTTAAAGTAAAGTTCTCAAGAACATATCCTTTAATCTTTTTAAATCCTTCAGATTCATCCTTAACCATAAGCTTATAATCAGTAATAATATCAGCTCCAGCATCGAGTAATACTTTAGCCATTAAGAATGTGTTTGATGTGGTTCCTTTATAGAAGAATCTGTTTGAATCACCAACCATTCCAATATATAAAGCATCAGCACTTACTTTTGGAATAGTTAAATTAGTTTCATATAAGAACTCAGTTATAAGTTCTGCGGCACTTGAATATGTTGGAGTAATAATAACGATATCACCAAAATCTGGGTTAGATTCATGGTGATCCATGATGATAATCTTATCTGCGAATCTATAATTTAAATCATTAAGCATTCCAACAGATGATTGATCTACTAAAATTAATAAAGCTCCATTATAGTCTTCTTCTTTTACATCATCCATAGGTCTATTATAGAAATTATTAGCGTTATCATCACCCACAATTAATATTTCTTTATCTTTAAAATTCTCTTTTAAAGCATAATATAATCCAAATTGACTTCCATATGCATCATAGTCAGGACCCTTGTGTCTTATGATTATAATTTTCTTATAATCTTTGATTGTTTGTAATATTTCATTAAATACTTTTTTATTGTTTTCCATTTCCTAAACTCCTTTTTGCGTTTAGCAGATTAGGATATCATAAACAGAATAAAAATGCAAATAAAACAAAATAAAAGCGCCAGATGGCGCTCTAATACTTATATTTATTCTTCTTCAATTCCTTCGTCGCTACTATCTTCGATTTCTTCAAAGTACCAACCCATAATTATACGAGACCATCTTCTATTTGCGAACGAGTAGCGAATACCTTTTTTATCGTTAACGATTTTAACAACGTATACACTTCCTTCTTCAAGACCTTTAATATCTTTTGGTTCAACAATTAGATATGTGATAACGTTCTTCCAAGAGGACTTCACAAATCGTGCGATCTTTTCGCATCTGAATTCACCATAGTTTTCTATGTTGATATATATATCTTTTGTATAATTATCATCGACAATTCTATTATATGGATAAGGTAATTCTATTGCCATGTTAGCTCTCCTTAATAATCTTTATAGCTTCTATAACTTCTTCTTTAGAAGTGTTATAAGCTGTCACTAATCTTATTATAGCTGAATCATTTAGTGATTCCCATACTTCAAACTCTATATATTTAGATATATTATTAATTTTATTATTATCTAATTTAATAAATACTTGATTAGTTGTGTTTGGATATACTATATATTCTTTCAATTCTTCTCTTAAAAGATTTGCCATCTCTATAGAATGAGAGGCAAGAGTTAAATAATAATCATCTCTTAAGAATCTATTAAACATAATAGCTCCCACAAATCCTTTAGAGAGTAAACCTAGTTTATTCTTTAAGATATATTTGAAGTTAACTTTTAGTTCATCATTAACGATAACGAGCAGTTCTCCATAAGGAAGACCTAACTTAGTTCCGCCAATATAAAACATGTCACATACACTTGCGATATCTTTTAAAGTATATTTTGAAGAGGCTAAAGCTTGAGGAAGTCTTGCACCATCAATAAACACATATAGATTTAATGACTTTGCGACCTTATAGATTTCTTTCAGTTCATCAAGTGTATATACTTCACCTAATTCTGTTGCATTAGAAAGGTACACAGCCTTAGGCATAACCATATGGTTGTCTGTGAACTTTCTATAAGTTTCTTCAATTCCATTTGGGTCAATCTTTCCACCAATGCTCTTAGTGAATATAATCTTATGTCCTGAAGATTCAATTGCGCCAGTCTCATGAACATTAATGTGGGATGTCTCAACCGTGATTACTGCTTCATATGGATTTTTAAGTATTTGAGAGAGTCCAATTATATTAGTAATAGTTCCACCAGATAAGACATAAGTATCTACTTCTTTTTGAGTTAAATTTCTTACTAAAGCATTTAATTCTTTAGTCTTGGTGTCTTCTCCATATCCAACGAATTTATCATTACTATATTTAATTAATTCATTTAATATTTCAGTACTACCAATTGTATTATAATCGTTCTTTAAATTGACCATAGTACCTCCTTTTTTATTAAAAGAAAAGCGCGGTACTGCGCCTTTCTATTTATATTTTACTTTTTTGTATAACCAGGTTTTCCAAGCATTTCAAACATATTCTTTTTATAAGCTTCTACACCTGGTTGATTAAATGGATTAACACCTAAAGTGTATCCTGAAATACCACAAGCGATTTCGAAGAAATAGAATAAATAACCAAGGTTATATTCATCTATTTCATCAATAGATAATTTGATTCCTGGAACTCCGCCATCATCATGAGCTTTCATAGTAGCAAGAAGCGCAACACTATTAACATCATTAACATTCTTTCCAACTAAGTAGTTAAGTCCATCAAGGTTTTCTTTATCAAATGGAACATCTAAATCAGTCTTAGGATTTCTAATATCTAAAACAGTTTCAAATAGGTTTCTTCTTCCTTCTTGAATATATTGACCCATAGAGTGAAGGTCACGAGTGAAGATACATCCTGCAGGGAAGATACCTTTATTACCTTTACCTTCTGATTCGCCATAAAGTTGTTTCCACCATTCAATTAAGAATGATAAAGATGGTTCATAAGATTCTAAAATTTCAATATTGAATTCTTTTCTTAAAAGAGCATTTCTTAGTGCAGCATATTCAAGGGCTTCACTGTTTTCTTCTTTTGCGTCTTCCATAGCATCTTTAGCGCCTTTAATCATCTTATCAACATCAAATCCAGCGCAAGCAATAGGAAGTAGTCCTACAGCTGAGAGGACACTATAACGTCCACCCATATCATCAGGTACTACAAACATTTCGAAATCATTCTTTACACCGATTTCATGTAGGGCACCTTTAGCTCTATCAGTAGTTAAGAATACATGTTCCTTTAATTCTTCTTTCATGTATTTCTTCTTTAAGAGTTCAAAGAGTACTCTAAATGCGATAGCTGGTTCAGTAGTTGTACCGCTCTTTGATACAACGTTTAGTGAGAAATCTTTATTCCATAAGTAATCTCTAAGTTGTGAGAGGTAAGTAGATGAAACACTATTACCTGCGAAGATTACTTCTAAACCCTTTTCTTCAAAATAAGGAGTTAATGCATCAATAGTAGCTTGAGCACCGAGGTATGAACCACCGATGCCAATAACTACAAGCACATCACTATTCATTGAAATAGTGCTTGCGGCTTTCTTAATTCTAGATAATTCTTCTTTATCATATGTAACTGGATAATCTACCCATCCTAAGAAGTCATTACCTTCTCCACTCTTATTGAGTAAAGTCTTAAGACCTTCTTTAGCATCAAGTCTAGCTTGAGCTAATTCTTCTTCGCTTAAATACTTATAAGCGAGTGATGCATCTAATTTTAAATTTCCCTTCATATTAATTTTCCTCTATTTGTTTATAAGGGTCATCATAGCCACCCTCTAGACTATCAACATTTACTACTTTAACTACTTCTGGAATTTCTTCTTTTAAAATAGATTCAATTCCATCATAAAGTGTTGTGTCAATGATAGAACATCCAACACAAGCACCATAGAATTTGATGTATACTACGCCGTCTTCATATTTTTCAAGTTTGCAATCTCCACCATCTCTTTGGATAAATGGTCTAATCTTATCTAAAACTTGAATTATTTGCATTTCAATATCGTCATTATAATTACTGCTCATCTTCTTCATCCTTATAATCCTTATTGAAGTTAGGATTTCTTAAAATATAATATTGTTGATCTAAAGCGCAGAACTCATTGATGTAATCAGGAATGAATTTCGCATTCTTTTTATCAAACCCCTTTAATCTTAATATATTGTTTGAATAATCTCCAACGATATACTCATACTTAGTTAAGTATTCTACGAATTTATCTTCAAATTCATTAATTACGAATACTTTTTTATCGTCTTTAATTATCTCAAACAAGCCTTTGTTTGTTTCTACCATAATATACCTCTTCTAGTAGCACTACTGATTGTGTTAAACATCCTTCGCCCTTTCCAATTATTCCGCACTTTTCCATAGTAGTCGCTTTTACTGATACGCTTGATTTATCAATATCAAGAATAGCCGCAATTACTTCTCTCATCATTGGAATGTATGGAGCGAGTTTAGGTTCTTCAATAAGAATCATTGAATCAACGTTAACTACTTTATAATTTCTTTCACTCATCATATCCTTAACTTTTATAAGGATCTTTTTAGAATCTAAATCTTTAGAATCTTCTTCTTTAAAATAAGTACCTAGATCACCTAAAGCTAAAGCTCCTAAGATTGCTTCTGCGATAGAGTGTAAGAGACAATCCGCGTCACTCACACCATCTAGGCCTTTATTATATGGAATAGTAACTCCACCTAGGATTAATAATCTACCTTCTTTAAATGGATGAAAATCAATAGAATTACCTATGCGCATATAAAATCACCTCTAATAACTTAATATCATATGGTGTAGTAGCTTTAATAGAAATGTTATCTGTCCAGATAAGTTTTACTGAACCGATAAATTTATTAAAAATTGAAGAGTCATCTGTAAAAGTATCTTTTTGGTTATTTTCTTGGTAAGCCTTAACTAAGAGTTCTCTTTTAAAACATTGAGGAGTAACTACTGAAGCTAAAGTATGTCTTGAGAAGTATTCGTCAACGAATCCATCTTTAATATGACATGTGGTGTTATAAACTTTAGTAGCTAAAGTAGCTCCGCCTGTTTCTTGAGCAAATGATACTAAATTATAAACATCTTCTTTATAGATTAAAGGTCTAGCTGCATCATGAATAATAACGTATTCAGAATCAATTAACTTTAATCCCTCTTGAACACTTTCTCCTCTTTCTTTACCACCAAATGTGAATACTACTTTAGGATTATTAACCAAATACTTAAAGTATCTTTGGTCAGCTTTATTAATAACGAGCACAATCTTTTCACATAGTGGGTCATCAATAAAGTATTCAAGACTATAAAGAACAAGTTCTTTTCTTCCATTAATCTTATAGAGAACTTTGTTGTAACCAAGTGCGGCTCTTTGTCCTTCGCCTGCAGCTAATAAAATTGTTTGATAATTCATATTCTACTCTCCAAATATTGAATAATTTTTCTTTTTAGAATCTATTGCATCTTCTAAGGCTTTTTCAGCAATATCTACAACATCTTTTGAATTGATTTGTCTTACTAAAGAATAATCTAACACACCAAAGTTTACTTTAATAAGATCGTTGATTCCTGCGATTTTAATCTTATAGTTATAAAGAAGTGATTTAGAATCAGTTAAAGCTTTCTTGAAGTCTTCAAATGTATCTTTATCATCAATTAAAATTGCGAATCTAATACCTGAAATTCTAAATACTCTAGTAGCTTCTTCTTGGTATGTTGATTTCATGTATTTGATGTAGTCATTCATCATTAAGCTACCTACTTCTCTTCCATACTTTCTATTAATTTCTGGAATGTTAGTAAGTTCAAATAGCATCAATCCAAACTTCTTATGATTTGAAACATATTGAGATATTACTGTATATAGTTTATCTACTTTATACATTGAATCAAGTTCAAAGTATGATGTCTCAGTAAATACCATTGGTTCTAAGACTCTCACAGTTGCGATAGCGGTCTTCTTACCTGATACATTAATGAAGTTACCTCTTTCTTCAACCCAGAATCTTTGGTCACCCTTTTCAATTCTATATTTGATTTTATATTCATTATATCTTTTAGATAGATGTTCAATAGTTTGGATATAGTCTCCTCTATCTTGAATAAAGATAGATAAGACATGTTCTTTAAGGTTAACACTTCTATCACCGCCAAATATCTCTTGAGCTTTATCTGAAAGGAAAACTTCTTTGAAGTTATCTTCATAGAAGACTACTCCTTCTTCAATTAAAGAGATAGTAGAAATAAATCTTTCTCTTAATACTTCGTGTTCATCCTTAATTCCTCTATATGCCTTTTCAACTTCTACATAATCGTATTCAGTAATTGTATTAGTAATACGCTTAGGAATCATAGTTAATAAGATAAATGACATATAAAGTAAGATATATCCATCAAATGCCCACACATAAGGTTTAAGGATATCAATGTAATAGAATAAAAGATAAGTTAAGCCAAGCAAAACACCAAGTATTCCTTTGATTAAACTTGGTTTATTCTTATTTACAATTAAATTCACTACAAGGGCTATCAAATAGATAGCTAAAACAATATATTCTACTAGCATTTCTTCTTTAAATAATCAGTAACCTTTTTATATACCATGGCTTTTGGAAGACCTATTACACTAAAGAAGTCTCCATCAACTCTATCAATATATCGTCCAATAAATCCTTGAACAGCATATCCTCCAGCTTTATCGTATGGTTCTTCTGTCTTAGCGTAAGCTTCAATATCGCTTAGTTCTATATGATCAATATGAACAAAACATTCACTAAAGAATAAATCTTCATAATCTTTAGCTTTAATATAAGCACCAGTAATAACTAAGTGTTTCTTATTCTCTAAACTTTGAAGCATTCTTACACAATCTTCATAGTTTTGAGGTTTGCCTAATACTTCATCGCCTAAAAATACTAATGTATCAAAACTTAGTACTAAATCATCAGGATAATCTTTAAATACACTATCCCCTTTCTTCTTCGCAAGAGCCATGACTAAGTCTTCATTAGAACTATATGAATCAACGAATTCATCACAGTTTGAAGGTACTACTTTAAAGTCAAAACCTAACTCTTTCATTATTTCAATTCTTCTTGGGGATTTAGATGCGAGTATTAAATTCATATTTTCACCATTAATTATTATAACCTATTTTTCATTTATTAATAATAAATGTGATAGAATAAAATCAAATGGATAAAAGAATTAATGATATCTTATCTAAACTAAATAAATATGTGAATAAAGATGAAACACTCGTTGTAGGTGTTTCAACTGGAATGGACTCTATGGCCCTCTTTTTTATTCTACTTAACAATGGTTATAAGGTTGTGGTAGCCCACATTAATCATAAAAGAAGAGTTGAATCAGATGCTGAATACGCATATTTAAAAGGCTTATGTGAAAAGATGAATATCCCATTTGAAGGATATGAATTAAATGAAGAAATTAATTCTAACTTCCAAGAAGTCGCAAGATATAAACGTTATGAATTCTATAAAGAAGTGTGTGATAAATACCACACAAACAAGATTCTTCTAGCTCATCACGCAGATGATGAAGCCGAGACAGTTCTTATGAGACTCATTAGAGGCACATCATTAAGAGGATATTCAGGAATCAAATATATTAGTGAAGTTGATAGTTATAAGATTATTAGACCTCTTCTTGGAGTATCTAAATCAGATATCAAAAAATATATTGATGAGAATAATATTAAATACTTTGAAGATTCATCAAATAGTACTGATCACTATACAAGAAATGTGGTTAGACATAATCTAGTTAATGTCGCAAAAGAGATTAATCCTGCCTTCCTCTCTCAAGTAGAAAACTATAAAGAAGACATGGAAGATTCTTTTGAACTCATCAAAGATTTATCTGATGAGTTTATGGCTAAATACTCAGAAAAATCAAATGATAAAATCATTATTAATAGAACCGAATTTAATAACTTAAAACAAATTATTAAGAAGTGGGTTTTAGTTGAAGCTGTGAATTTAATTTCTTCTGATTCACTTATTTTAACTCACGAAAGAATGAGTGAAATTATCGGATTAAGCTTAAAAGATGTATCAGGAAAAACTATTGAACTCAGTGACTCAATTAAAGTATTTTTAGAATATGACAAAATCATTTTTACTAAACTTGAAGGCAAAACAAGCATATCTCTTGAGATAAATGACTTTGGTGATTATGATTTAGGTGATGGAAGAATACTGAAAATATCACAAAAATATCACCTTCTTCCTAACAAAAACTCATATATGTTATGTTATAATGATATAAAATCTGTTTTTCCTATTTTTGTAAAAAATAAGGAAAGTGGTGACAAAATCAAAGTAAACGGAATCACTAAAAAAGTATCTCAAATCTTAAAAGATAATAAGGTTCTTAAGAGCGAAAGAGATAAAGTATTAGTTATTTCAAATAAGGATGGAATCTTCTTTATTCCAGGCATTATTAGAAAAGAAACTGACACCACTTTAGAAAACAAATTGTATATAACTCTTATAGGAGGTAATAGTAATGACATTTGATGACGAATTAAAAAGATCCGTTAAGAAAGTTATAGTATCTGAAAGAGAACTTAAGAAAGCAATCAAAGCTTTAGGTAAAAAGATGACTAAAGATCTTGAAGGCGAAGATCTAGTAGTTGTTGGACTTTTAACTGGTTGCATCCCATTCTTACCTGATTTATTAAAAGAATTAAAACTAAAAGTCTTAGTTAATTATATTCAAGCTTCTTCTTACGAAGGGCAAGAATCATCAGGAAAAGTTAAGATTGGTGGCGTACTTAAAGAAAGTATAGTAGGTAAACACGTAGTACTTGTGGACGATATTATTGATACAGGTGTTACATTAAAAGAATTAAGTAAATATCTATATGACAATGGCGCAAAGAAAGTAACTACTTGTGTTCTAGCTAGTAAGATAGGCACAAGAAAAGTTGACTTTGAAGCCGATTACAAAGCACTTGAAGTGCCTAATGAATTTGTATTCGGTTATGGCCTTGATTATGATGGATATTATAGAAATCTTCCTTATATTGCAGCACTTAAGGATGAACTTTATAAGTAGGTGATAAAATGAGCGAAAATAATAATCAAGAACAACAACCTAGAAGAGGTGGGTTCAACTGGGCCAACATTGGTATACTCATTATCGCAACACTCTTTATAATTGCGATGGTATATTCTCTTAGAGGTTGTAATACAAACAAAAATGAAATGTCTTATTCAAGAGCTGTCGCTGAATATGTAGATAGAAAAGATGCATATCAAGGTGGAGGAGTTTCAATTATAGTAACTCCAGCAAAAGATAGTGCAGTTCAAGGTAGTTATATTGTATATGTCACAGGTAAAGATGTATCAACAAACAAGAAAGCAACTGTCTACTTCTACGCAACCACTGAACAATGGGCATCTTTCCAAGAAAAGATAGCTGATACTGATTACTCAGTATCATACCAACCTGGTTCTACTGTTAATGTATGGAGTATCCTCTACTACGTATTAATGTTTGGCGGAATTATCTTCATTGTGGTTATCTTAGTTAGATCAATTAGTGCAGCTGGTAACGCAAACGGAATGTCTTCTACTCTTGAATTTACTAAATCAAGAGCTAAACTTAATAAACAATCTACTACTACTTTCAAAGATGTAGCTGGCCTTGAAGAAGAAAAGGAAGAACTTAAAGAAGTTGTAGACTTCTTAAAGAATCCTAAGAAATATCAAGACATGGGCGCTAGAGTCCCTAAAGGAATTCTTCTTTATGGTAAACCTGGTACAGGTAAAACATTACTCGCAAGAGCCGTTGCTGGTGAGGCTGGAGTTCCATTCTACTTCACTACTGGTTCTGATTTAGTAGAAATGTTTGTCGGTGTTGGTGCTAGCCGTGTTAGAGATATGTTTAAAACCGCCAAGAAAAACGCTCCTGCAATTCTATTTATGGATGAAATAGATGCTGTAGGTAGACAAAGAGGTGCTGGTCTTGGTGGTGGTAACGATGAAAGAGAACAAACTCTTAACCAACTTCTTGTTGAAATGGATGGTTTTACTAAAGAAACTTCTGTCATTGTTATGGCCGCAACTAATAGACCTGATATCCTAGACCCCGCATTACTTAGACCTGGTAGATTTGATAGACAAATCAATATCGGTAACCCAGACGTTAAAGAAAGAGAGGCAATCTTAAGAGTTCATGCTCGTAATAAGAAAATTAGTCCAGATGTAGACTTTGCACAAGTTGCACACGAGACTCCAGGATTTACTGGTGCTGATCTTGAAAATGTAATGAATGAAGGCGCTCTTCTTGCCGCAAGAAAAGGTCAAGCCCTAATCACAAACGATATCCTAAGTGAAGCTATTGATAGAGTTATGATGGGTCCTGCTAAGAAGAGTAGAGTAATGAGTAAGAGAGAAAAAGAAATCGTAGCTCACCACGAAGCTGGTCACTGCGTAATTGGTTCAATCCTTTCTAATGCTCAAGTTGTTCAAAAAGTAACTATTATCCCAAGAGGTGAAGCCGGAGGCTATAACCTTATGGGTCCTAAAGAGGAAGAAATATATCTTCACACTAAAACTCAATTAATGGAACAAATCACTGGTCTTCTTGGTGGTAGAACTGCTGAAGAATTAATCTATGGTGAAATCACTACTGGTGCTTCTAACGACATGACTCAAGCAACTAAGATTGCTCGTGCAATGGTAACTGAATGGGGTATGAGTAAATTAGGCCCAATCACTTATGAAGAAAATAGTGGTTATCAATACTTAGGTCGTGACTATTCAACTGGTAAGAACTTTAGTGATAAAGTTGCTCATGAAATTGATGAAGAAATCAGAACAATCATTGAAGATTGTCATAAGAGAGCTGCTCAAGTTTTAACCGAAAACATGGATAAACTTAAAGCTATCGCTCATTATCTTCTTCTTGTTGAAACAATTGAGAAACCAGATATTGAAGAAATCATGGCTACTGGTAAACTCAAAAGAGTTGATGATTTAAAAGATAAATCACTAAATGATTTAGGTACTGAAGCTAAGGTTGAAGAACCAAAAGCTGAAGAGACTAAGGTTGAAGAACAACCTCAAGAAGAACCAAAACAAGATGAGACTAGATAAGTATTTAAAAGTTTCTCACATTATAAAAAGAAGGACAGTTGCGAAAGAAGCTGCCCAAAAAGATAAGATTAAAATTAATGGAAAAGACGCAAAACCTTCTTCTTCTGTGAATGAAGGAGATATTATTGAAATATCTTATTCATCTAAAGTACTTAAAGTTAAAGTACTATCAATTAATGAATTCACAGCTAAGAAAGATGCATCTTTAATGTATGAAGTAATCGAAAATTAAAAATGGTCGCACATTTGTGCGGCCATTCTTTTTTATCCTAAATATTTAATATTTACATCACCTACTGTAGTTCTACAATTAACGTTCTTAGTTCCTTCTTCTGTTGTACCTGATACTTTACCAGTTCCTGCAGATGCTGTTGCTAAGTACTCACTTCTCTTTCCTTTAAGTGATAAGTTAATTGCTCCAGTAGTTGTTTTAACACTCATAATTACTTTGAAGTCTACACTTCTTAAAATTTGTTCTCCATGTCCTGATTCAGATTCAATCTTAGATGCTACCACATTTTCATATCTTGTTTCACCATTATCAGTCTTAGTAAATAAATCTTCTTCAACATTGATATCTTCTAGTTTAATTGAACCATTACCAACATTAACTTTTAATTCTTTGAATTCAGATTCATTTAAACTAACTGAACCATTATCTGTCTTAAGTTCTACTTTTTCACTTGCGTTAACATTCTTTAATGAGATTGAACCATTATAAGTTCTGAAACTTGAATCTTTAGCTTTAACGTTATTAATAGAAATGCTTCCATTATCAATAGCAACTGTATACTTGACTTCTGTGTCTTCTGGAACAGTAATTACTGTTTCAGCGTTTTTATCAAAATCATATGAATTAAAGAACATACTTTTAGCTTGTTCTCTTCTTAGAGTTAAAGACTTATTAGAGTGTTCATATGTTACATAAAGTGTATATTCTTTTGCTGTACCATATTCAACAGTAATTTTGTCTGTATTACTCTTTTTAATAGTAACATTCATGTTTATATCATTAACTTGAATAACTTCTATATTTTCTTCAGTTTCATATGTTTTATTTTCAAGAGTGATTCTTTTAGAACAGCCTATAAGCATTAAAGATAGCGCAAATATAGAGATAATAGATAGTAATTTCTTCATTTAGCCGTTCCTCCTTTAATATATTCTTATAATATATTATCACACTATAATTTGAAAATATACTCTACTTAATGTATAATTATTTACGATAATTATAAATTAAAGGAAGAAACGTTATGGCAAGAGAATTTACAGATCAAGAAATGGCTAGAAGAGTTAAGCTTGAAAGATTAGTTGAACTCGGTGTAGATCCATATGGACAAAAATATGATGTAGAAAACACAGCTAAGGAAATTAAAGAAAAGTATGCTGGTAAAACTCATGAAGAATTAGAAGAATTAAAAGCTCACGCTAAAGTAGCTGGTAGAATTATGTTTATGAGAAAGATGGGTAAGGCATCATTCTTTAGTTTAAAAGATAAAACTGGTTTAATCCAAGTATATATTAAACTTGATGATGTTGGAGAAACTGATTACTCTATCTTCAAGGCTGGAGATGTAGGAGACATCATAGGTGTTGAAGGATATGTAATGCTTACTCAAACTGGTGAAATCACAATTAAATGCGAAAAGTATACACACTTAGCTAAATCTTTAAAACCTCTTCCAGAAAAGTTCCATGGACTTTCAGACGTTGAAGAAAGATATAGAAAGAGATACTTAGACTTAATTATGAATGATGAAAGCTTAAAGACAGCTCTCGCAAGACCTCAAATCATTAAGGCTATGAGAGAATACTTCGGTTCACTTGGATTTACTGAAGTTGAAACTCCAATCCTTGAAGTTCATAAAGGTGGCGCTTCTGCTAGACCATTCATCACACATCACAATGCACTTGATATGAGTCTTTATTTAAGAATCGCTCTTGAAATTAGCTTAAAGAAACTTCTTGTTGGCGGAATGGAAAGAGTATTCGAAATCGGTAGAGTATTTAGAAACGAAGGTGTTGATACCAAACATAACCCTGAATTCACTATGGTAGAACTCTATCAAGCATATGGTAATCTTGATTCAATGATGGAAATCACTGAAGGCGTATTTAAATACATCGCTAAGAATGTGTTTGGTAAATATGTATTCAAGATTGGTGACACAGAAATTGATCTTGAAAAACCATTTAGAAAAGTTTACATGACAGATATGATCAAAGAAAAGACTGGCATTGACTTTAAGGCTAATAATTATACTTTAGAAGAAGCTACTAAGCTCGCCAAAGAAAACGGCATTAAAGTTGAACCACACTTCACTGTAGGTCATATTATTAATGAATTCTTTGAAAAATTCTGTGAAGAAGATTTAGTTCAACCAACATTCCTTTGTGGACACCCAATTGAAATATCTCCTCTCACAAAAGAAAACAAAGAAGATCCAAGATTCGTTGAAAGATTCGAACTCTATATCAATGGTTGTGAATTCGGTAACGCTTATACAGAACTCAATAACCCAATTGAACAATTAAAGAGATTTGAAGAAGAATTAAGAGAAAGACAACTCGGTAACGATGAAGCAGCTGATATCGATGAAACATTCCTAGACGCTATGGAATACGGTATGCCTCCAGCAGGTGGAGTTGGTATCGGTATTGATAGACTTGTTATGTTCTTCTTAGAACAAGATTCTATCAGAGACGTTCTTCTCTTCCCAACAATGAAAATTAATGAATAATTAAAAAGAAGACAAGGTTGATTCCTTGTCTTATTCTTTGTTAAATAAAATACTTAATTCTAATATTATCTATAATTATTCTTCCTTTATTTCTGTCTCCAGAAGGATTTATTTTTTTAGCAATAAACCTAATTCTTGCGACATTTTTAGGAAGTAATATTGTAAATGTATCAGGATTCTCTTTTACAATAGTCATCCTATTTAAATCAACAGTGCTTATGGTTTTCCAAATTATGCCATCATCAGAATACTGAACTTCAAACGATTCGTTTTGTATTCCTTCTTTTGCGCTCCACAAGGCGGCATCAAAAGTAATTTGGCCAATATGATGCGTAAAAGCAATATCTAGGTATGCTATTCCAGCGTTATCTCTATTTGGAGACAAAACTAAATATTTATTTTCAATGTAACTGGTTCTTAGTCTTCTAGTATATAAAACATCACCACAAACTGTGTTCACCTCATCATAGCGTTCATCAAAATAATATTGCCCACCACCATTTTGATTAACAAACTCTTCTTGAAAATCGGCTGCATAGATCCTTTCAAAATGATCATATAAAATATCATAAGTTATAAGTGCGACCATTCCATCATTTAAAATATCAGCATTGCAATAATATATTGAGGTTGCTTCATATTTGTTTAATCTTGCAATCAAATATTTTCTCACAACCTTTTGACCGGTAACTTTATGATACCCGGTCCACACCTCATATCCAATAATATTTGAATAATGGCGATCAAAGTCTCCTTTAGGAGAAAAGATACCAACCATTAAAGTAACCGGAAATCCGCCATTTATACTATCTACTACTTTATTCCAATATTCATCTTGTTGTCCAGACAACAATTTAAACATATATGACGAAAAAATAACCCCTTCTAAACCATATTTAATCATTAAATTATTGAAAGCAGAAACATAATCAGCAGGGAACATTAAAGTGGACTTGTCATTTACCCAACCGATTTCATAAGTTTTGCTTTCTCTCAACACATCAACAGCTAAACTTAATTTATTGTCGTTGAGGTTTGGATTTTCCATTATTTCATCGTAGTCAAGATATCTTGCAAAATAATCCAGAATCCCAATCATTGCAATTGGTCCACATCCACCATATGTGCTCGCAGAATCAACAACATTTAAAGCATTTTGAATAATATAAGTTGGAAAAGAATCAGAACACACTTCAATAGGAATAGCATTTGAACTATTACTTGTTTTTCTTCTTATATTCATATACCAAGTATAATCATCATACTCATCTCCAAACTCTTCTTCCAAAGCATTCCGTGCGCCAAAAAAAGCAGTAGAGTGGTTGTATGATTCGTTTTCTTCGTTGCTTAGAGATGAATATAGATTAAACAATTCTTCATAGTTATTAATATCATAACTATCTAAAACAAGTTGTTCTTCATAAGTTAAACTATTATAAAAATTATAATACTCAATCGTTTTTGTTGCTTTCATGGAAAACAACAAACTTAACATCAACATAATTGTATTCATTCTTTTGCCCTCGTTAATTTGATAGACACTTTGTTTATTGCAATTTCATACGCTCCATTTTTTTGATTCATAGGATAAATAAAATATTCATTCTTGTCTGCATATTTTAAAGGCATAGCTGGGGTTGATAAGGAAACTTCTTCTAATCCATTAAAAGAAATAATTATTTTTTTATCATTTTCATAATAATACAAACACAGCCTATAATACTTATTCTTTTTATAAGACATGTCGTGGACAACGTTTACAGGCCACTCATTTTCAAATGTTTCCTTTTCTATTTCTTCTACTTCAAAATAATATTTAATATCGTCAACCTCTCCAACAAAAGTACCAGCAACAAAAGAATTAACTTTTTTTGTATAGCACGAGGTAACAAAAGAAAAACATAATATCAAAATTATGATTATATTTAGTTTAATTATTTTTTTCATATTAAATAACCTCTAATTTTAAATATGATGCATAAAGCATATATTCATCTTGAATAGGTAATTCTTCTATTTCATCATAGACTTTATTTAGAAGCGATTCTACTTCTTCTTTATCCGCTTGAGTCATAAAGTAAGTTTTACCCACAAGCTTCTCATATTTATTAGTTAAATTAAACACTTCAGCGTTTTTAGAATCTAGAAGTTCGTCTAGATCTTTTAATCTTTCATAATAATAAACAACTTCTTGATCAAAGAGTAATGTATGAATGTCATTATTATAATATTTATTTAATAAAGCATCTAATTCTTCTATATATAAATATAAGTAATTATATCCTTCTTGGAACACATCATCTCTGAGTTTAATCTTAATATCTACATTATTATCAATTAAATACTTTAATACTATATAGATAGGATGAATTAAATCATAAAGAGGCGATGCGTGTTCTTCTAGGTGTTCTAAGAGGTGTGAATGTTCAGATATAAATCTAATGAAATCTTCACTTCTTTCCATATTATAAGCCAGCTACAGCGATACCTTTAACTAAAATTGCAGGAGAATCAAATGCATTAGCAAGTTCATTTGATACTTCTTTAACATTGCTTAATAAGTTAAGGAATGAATCAGATACAGTGATTAAAGCTACTGGTTCAGCAATCTTTCCATCTCTAATAACGTATCCAGCAGCTTGAACACTGAATTGTCCATTAATAGAGTTAGCGCCTGAATGAAGACCTGCAAGGCTAGTGATATATAAACCATCTTTAGCTAAAGCGATTACTTCGTCTTTAGTCTTTTTTCCAGTCTTGAAATGGAAAAAAGACTAAAGACGAAGTAATCGCTTTAGCTAAAGATGGTTTATATATCACTAGCCTTGCAGGTCTTCATTCAGGCGCTAAC
>JAILNJ010000039.1 GCA_024691665.1 Gammaproteobacteria bacterium
TCTTCAATTATTAAGAGTTGTTAATCCAAAAGTTAAGATAGTTATATTTACAGATAATAAAAGCAAAAATTCTTTGAATAAAATTTTTATAGATGAATTTAAGAAAGAGTATCAATTGCAATTAACAATAAAAAGAAATAATAATGAATTTCATGATAGATATATTTTTATAGATTGTGGATATAATTCTCAAATAGTTTATCATTGTGGAGCTTCTTCAAAGGATGCAGGAAATGGAGTATGTACTATTTCACAAATAAACGATAAAAACATTTATAAAGATGTTGTCGAAAGAATATTAAAACATGATGAATTAGAACTATGAGTTTTTGCTATTTTATCTTAAATAAGATATAATAGTAAAAAGAGAGGAAATATAAAAATGAACATTTGGCATTCAATCAAAAAAGAAAGAATTACTCCAGAAGATTTTATCGCAGTTATTGAAATTGAGAAAGGCTCAAAGAAGAAATACGAACTAGATAAAGAAACTGGACTTTTAATTTTGGATAGAATTTTATATACATCAACACACTATCCAGCAAACTATGGATTTATTCCAAGAACTTACGCAGAAGATAATGACCCACTAGATGTGCTTGTTATCTGTTCTGAACCACTTGAACCACTTGCAACAGTTAGATGTTATCCAATTGGTGTTATTCAAATGACAGACCAAGGAAAACTAGACCAAAAGATTATTGCTATTCCTTATAAAGATCCTATGTATAACGTTTATAGAGATGTATCAGCTCTTCCTGGTCACATCTTTGATGAAATTAAACACTTCTTTGAAGTATATAAGAATCTTGAAGGAAAAGAGACTTGTGTTGATAGCGTTCAAGGAAGAGATTATGCGATTAAATCAATCGCTAAAGATTTAAAGAGATACGAAGAAGCAGTAAAAGACGGAACAATAAAGGTTGAATAATATGAAAAAGAAACTAAGATGGTGGGGAATTATCCTCATAGTAATTTCATCAATAGTAGCATTATTCGCGTTAATCGCACTCGTTAATTTTTTCTTCAATTTAGCTTTAAGAAGTTATATTAAAACTTTCAGTCCAGTTAAATATGACTATGAACAGATAGCTCCTGAAGAAATAAATTATGATGGTAAGACATATAAAACATTCACTACTGATAGAGATTTTAAAGTTATGCAAATAACTGATGTACATCTTGGTGGTGGATTCTTATCATATAAAAAAGACAAAAAGTGTATCACTTGCGTTATCACAATGATTCAAAATGAAAAACCAGATTTAGTAGTTTTTACTGGTGATAATGTGTTCCCAATTCCATATATTGCAGGAACAATCAACAATAAACTTGTTGCGAATACATTTATCGCTATGGCTGAACAAACTGGTGTATATTACACCACAGTGTTTGGTAACCATGATACTGAAGCATTCTCTTACTACAATAGAAGCTATATGAGTAAGATGTTTAGTAATCCAAAACTAAAACATTCTCTCTATAAAGCTGAAGAGGGTGTATCGGGTGAATCTAATTCAATTATTATCGTAAGAAATAAAGCTCACGAAATTACTAAGACTTTACTTATGATTGATTCAAATGATTATATTGATCAATCACTAAAAGCTACATTTAATTGGTTATATGACACAATTCATGAAGACCAAATTAAATGGGCAAAAGAAAGTATCGAACATATTAAATCACTCCCAGAAGGAACTAATACTAAAGTACTCGCATTTATGCATATTCCTGTATCTGAATATCATATTGCGTTTGAAGAATTAAGAAATAACAACTTTAATGACACCGCAAACACTCATTATGTCGCAGGTGTTAATGATGAATTAGATGACCCAACTCCATCAGGTAGAGTTTGGTTCGGAGGCTGTTCAGATTGGGAAGGAGATAAGTCTAAGATTGAATCTCTTGATTTATTCTTTGAAACATTACTCCCATATCTAGATGGTATCTTCTGTGGTCATGACCATGTAAACAATTTAAGATATACTTATAAGGGTGTATATCTA
>JAILNJ010000040.1 GCA_024691665.1 Gammaproteobacteria bacterium
TATAAGATAACTGGTTACGTTAATGAAGATAGTGGTAGAACTAGTGCCTTATACCTTGGTTTAACTGACGCAGCCAATGGTGATATGACTGATTCAAACACAAGTAAGAAAGCCAACGGTGTTTATATGATGAACTATCAAAATATTAAATCTAATGATTTAGCACTTGAAGAAATTGCTGATTCTTACTTAAATGATTTAGAGATTACAGTATTCGCATCCCTTTATCAATACGATACTCAAAATCATGCGTGGAAAGTATTTATCTGTGAAGAATATATTCAAACAAAATAATATAGGAGATTATTATGGAAGACTTTGAAAAAATGGTTGAAGAAGAATTAAATGAATTAAAAGAAAAAGCTTTAGCTTCTAAAAGCGCTAAAGATGAATATGAATATGGCATTCATTTAGTTATGTTTGAAAGATACGAAGAAGGATTTAAGTTCTTAAAGAGCGCGTCAGATAAAGGACTTAGTGATGCTAAATATTCTTTAGGTTTATATTATGAAAACGGAATTGGTGATGAAACATCATTTGAAAAAGCTAAAGAATTATATGAAGAATTAATTGAAGAAAATAGTGCCTATGGTTATAAAGGACTTGGAGATTTATATTTCTTCGGAAATATTGGCAAAACTCCAAATAAAACTAAAGGTATTGAACTCTATAAGAAAGGTATTAAAGATGGAGTTAAAGATGCGTATGTGTGCCACTTTGATTTAGGTCTTGTTTATAAATATGGTGATGGAGTTAAAGGTGATCCATCTAAAGCTTTTTATCATATGAGTAAAGCTTATGAATCTATGGATGATCCTGAAATTGATTTAACTTTAGGTGAAGCATATCTTTATGGCATTAATGGCGCAGAAAAAGATTTAGTTAAAGCCCACGATCACTTGCTAGAATTCAGTACTCATATTAACCAAGAAGATAAAGATTTAATCAATGAATTTAATGATATCACCGCAAGATGCAAAGATAAAGAATTCTTAGATAAACTTTTTGAAGACATTAAACACGAAGAAGAACATGAACATAGTGATGATTGCGAATGCGGTTGTCATCATCATGAATAATAAAAAAGAACTCAAATCGAGTTCTTTTTTATTCATTTAATGAAATTAATGCCTGGCTAGGTAGATAGAATATCCATACATAATTGAATGGAAGTCCGCTAATGAATTCGCTATATACTAGTCCCATATCTTTTAAGAATCCGTATGCAACGCCTAAATCGCAGAATACGAATAATAAAAGTCCAATAGATACAGTCTTAAATAACTTAAAGTTAGTGAAACTAAATGCCATATTAGTAAGAAGTAGTGATCCATAGATACATGATTCGATGATAATCATATTTACGCTATCTTTAAGGATTAATAATACTCCTGTGATGGAACCGATTAGTAATACGCCTAAAACTGATAAATGAATAATAGCTTTTGTCTTATCTTCATTCTTAAATACTAAAAAGAAATAAGCGAGTTGAGTTATGATAAAGAATATCATTCCAACCTCTATATATTTTTCAAGAAGAAGAATAAAGAAGTCAGCAATCAATGTATTAAATAAAGCTATTGTAATAATCAGTTGATCATCTTTTTTAAAAGACATATAGATTGAATATATAAACGCAATTACTACTGCACTATATTGAATTATTCTATTGTTTGGGAAGATAAAAACCGCAAAAGGGAATAACGTTAACTCTATTAGAATAAATATGAGCGTAATATATTTGTTTTTCATAACTAAATTATAAATAAATTTGACCCATTATTCAATATACATATTGAAATATGAAAAAAAGAGACTATAATAATATTAATAAATTTTAGGAGGAATATAATAAATGGTTAAATGGTTCAATGAACAAAGTAACATCGTTAAATTCATTCTCTTAATCTTACCAGTAGTTGGTTATGTTTGTGAATTAATTATCAGATGGGCAGCAGTTCTTGAAGAAGCATCTGTTAAGAATATCGTAGTTGCTTTAGTCTACACATTCTTAGGATGGGCTTGGGTTCTTGGTGTAATCGATGCAGTTTTAGCATTATTAGACAAGAAGTTATTATTCCAATAATTTAAAAAGAATAAAGGATTTAATTCCTTTATTTTTTTTGTCTAAATGTGAAAATTATATATATCAAAATAGTAAAAATTAGCAATTGATACAATTTTATATTGATAAAAAGAGAAAATTATATTATAAATATAATCAGTAAAAACATAAAGGAGAATAATATGAAAAAAATATTAAGCGTATTTTTAGCATTATTTGCTGCTTTATTCCTCGTTGGATGTACTGAAAAGACATCTGGAACTCAAACTAAAGCTCCTGTAACTCAAGGTACTCAAGGTACTCAAGGTACTCAAGGCACACAAGGAACTCAAGGCACTCAAGGTACTCAAGGAACTCAAGGTGGAAACCAAAGTTCTATACCTACTACTACTAAAACAGCTGAAGAAATGAAGGCTGAATTATTAGCAGAAGCACAAGAAAGATTAGTATCTAGTGTAGCAAATGACGAAGCATCTCAAGTTAGAGTTGAATATAAATTTGGTTTCGCTCTTTACTCTTCTGATATAAATTCACTCTCAGCTGCTGATCAAGCTAAAGTTAAAGAAGAATTAAGAAGTGGCGATTCATCTATTATTGCTGCAACTGGTGTTATAACTGTTGTATTTGAAATTGATTTAAGTACAAAATCTATCGGACTTGGTTTATATGTTGATGATATTCTTCTTTCTGTATCTGATTCAGAAGATGAAGAAATGGCAGAAGCAGAAAAATTATTCTTAATCAGTGAACAAGTTGGTAAACCTGGTGATGAAGATTATCAACCTGCTGAACACATCACAAGTTTAGCATTAGAAATCTATTTAGATCAATTATCTCAACT
Source organism: Gammaproteobacteria bacterium (assembly GCA_024691665.1). GTDB lineage: Bacteria > Bacillota_I > Bacilli_A > Izemoplasmatales > UBA1188 > UBA1188. The sequence continues at coordinate 2,907 of JAILNJ010000040.1, forward strand.
TACAATCAAAGCATCTGAATCATTCAGACCATTATTATTAAATTGCATCAATACATTTATGAGTATTGGACAAATCCCTAAAACTGATGATCATGGTGTTGTTCAAACAGACGAAAATGGCCAAGTAATTTACATTGATGATCAAGCTGATATTGAAGATAAAGAAATGGCATTAGGCTCAATCGAAATGTTCTTCCCTGCAAGAGTTAAACCTGAAAATGCAACTGAAGAACCAGCTGAACAACCATATTTATTCTTATTCGATATCGAAGAATGGGCTAAAGCTCCAGAAGCTCTTGGTGAAAACCCAACTGATTCTCAAAAAGAAGCTCATGATTTACAAGCTCAAAAGAATGAAATTTATAACACAGTAGTTAGTACAGTTGGTATGATTCCAACATCTGTAAAAGCTGTTTACACTATGGTATCTGGCCTCGTTGAAGGTTTAATGTCAGGTGCACTTGATATGAGCGATCTCTTCGGTGGTGAAGGTGAAGAAGAAGAACCACAAGAAGGTCAATTAGTTCAAGGTACTGAACCAGAAGGTGCTGAAGGTACTGAAGGTGAAGAAGAAGGTGAATTCTCTATCGCATCTATCCTCAACATGGTATTCGCTATGGTAGGAATCCCTATGAATGTTGAAGATGATGAAGTTAATGTAATTCTTGGCGGTTTAGCTCAACTTGGTACATTCGCATTCAATAAAGCTGAAATCAAAGAAACTGCTACTGGTTACTCTTTAGATTTAGAAGTTGATTTCTTAGCTGATCATTTATCTGAAGAAGATGAAAGAACTTTAGTTGAAGCTATTCCTGAATTATTCAGTTTTGAAGATGATGAACCACAAGAAGGTCAATTAGTTCAAGGTACTGAACCAGAAGGTGCTGAAGGTACTGAAGGCGAAGAAGAAGAGGAAGAAGATGATAATAACTTCCATTTCGAAGAACTCGGATTAAAATTAAGTGCTGAACTCAATTTCGCAGAAGGCAAATTTGTTGAATTCGCTACTGACCTTGAATTTGGTGGAACTTCTAAAGAAGATGGAACTTACTACTATGCTCCAGCTGAAGGTACTGAAGATGTATTAGTTACTGTAACTAACACTCAAACTAATATGATTAAGATTCAAACTGCTCTCAGCTATTCTAATGAACTCAAAATCGCTAACCCAATTTCTGAAACTATGGAAGCCGGTGAAGATTATGTTGATTTAACTGCAATGCTCGGTGACTTATTCGATATGTTAATCATGAAAGCTACAGCTAAACAAATTGAAGGACCTGGTGTTGCTCTACAAGGCGAAGGTCAACCTGCATAGGCATATTATTAAGAAATAATTCATAAATTATACCCCGTATCCCTGTGATATGGGGTATTTTTTATTTTATAACTTTAATAATTTATTAAAAGATTATAAAATAATAATATGGAAGACAAATTAATCAAGAAATATAAACTCATTCTATTACTAGATTTAATAGTTTTATTCTTATCAACCGCAGTTGATATCTTTTTATTCATTTATACATTGAGTGATGTAATAAACAATGCTGAATCACTAGTCAAATATGCAGAGATAGTTTCATTCATTATTATCTTCATCGCATTAGTGTTTATTACCATTAAAACTTTTAAACACTATATGGTTAAAGATAATATTATTAATCATGGCAAAGAAAAAGAGGTTAAGATTGGAACTCTTGGAGTTTATATAATGATTCTCGCGATTTATATGTTCTCATATGCATTAATCAAAGCTATTTCAATGATTAATAATTATAATGTCTTCACACTCGTAATTGTATTATCGCTTATAGTTCCTGCGGGATTAAATGCATTTATATCAGTTATGACACTTAAACTAAGTGCAAGCTTCTATCAATTAAAGGAGAAACCAAATGCCTAAACTATTCTCAAAACTATTAAACAAACTAATCAACAGAGTCACTAATGGTGATGAATCAAATGGAAATGATCCTGATTTAATCAACATTAAGATTCATGATAAGATAAAAGAATTATGTCTTAAGACTGCGGCTGAAGGCGCAGTTTTACTCAAGAATGAAGATGACATTCTCCCTTTAACTAAGAAGGACGAGATTGCGGTATTTGGAAGATGTGCTTATGATTATTTCTTCTGTGGATATGGTTCAGGAGGAGGAGTTGTTAAAGAATACACAACTAACCTTTATGATGGATTTGATAAGTACGATATTAAAGTTAATGAGAACTTAAAGAAGTATTATATCGACTTCTCAACTAACAACCCAAAAGATGATGGCTTCTGGGGTGCATGGCCACTTCATTATGATGAGGCACCACTTACTCTTGAATTAGTTCAAGAAGCTAAGAAGACTTCAACTAAGGCAGTTATCGTTATTGGTAGATCTGCAGGAGAAGATAGAGAATGTAAGCTAATTAAGGGTTCATACTATCTCACTGATGAAGAAGAGAATATGATTAAACTAGTTACTAGTGAGTTTGAGAATGTAATTTTAATACTTGATATTGGAAATATTATGGATCTTTCTTATCTTGAAAAATACAACATCAAGTCAGTACTCTTATCTCTTCAGGGTGGCCAAGAAGGTGGTAATGCAATAGGTGCGAACTTATCAGGTGCCATTGCTCCATCAGGACATTTAACTGATACAATTGCTAAGAATTATGAAGACTATCCAAGTGCTAAAGATTTCTTAGGTAGAAAGTTCAACAACTATTCAGAAGATATCTTTGTTGGATATAGATACTTTGAAACATTCGCTAAAGATAAAGTGCTATTCCCGTTTGGATATGGTCTAACTTATACAAAGTTTGAAATCTTATGTGAAGAAACTGAAGTAACTAATTTTAACTTCAAGTTTAAAGTAAGCGCTAAAAATATTGGAAATATCGCATCTAAGGCATCACTCCAACTATATCTTAAGAAACCTGGAGTAAAGTTCAGTGAACCTGAAAGAATCTTGGTTGGATATTTAAAGACTAAAGAACTTGGACGTAATGAAGAATATAAAGGTGAAATAACTGTAGATTTAACTATGTTTGCTTCATATGATGATAAAGGCGTAATTAGTGATGCATCATATATCCTAGAAGAAGGTACATATGAATTCTTCCTAGGAGAAAATGTTAGAGATGCAGTTTCGGTTTATTCAATCAAATATAACTTTGATTCAGTAGTTAAGAAAGTATCTCATATCATGCCTGTAGAAAAGGCATTTGAAAGAATGATTAATGATAATGGGAAGGTATCTTATGAAGAAACACCTATCCATAAGATTGATTTAAAGAATATCATTTTATCTAACCTACCAAAAGAGATTCCTTTAACTGAATATAAAGGTCACAAATTAATTGACGTTAAGAATGGCACAATTACTTTAGAAGAATTTGTAAGTGAACTCTCACTAGAAGAACTAAGTGCATTATGTCATGGTTGGGGAAGAATGAACTATGATTTAGGCGTGCTCCATAACGCAGGCGCTATGGGTGGCGTTACTGAATCATTAAGAGAAAAAGGAATCCCTGCATATGTGACTACTGATGGTCCATCAGGTGTAAAGGTTAAGTATAATTCAACTAACCTACCTATTGGTATTTTAATCGCATCAACTTGGGATGATAAGCTTGTTACTGAACTTTATAATGAAATCCTTGTTGAACTTAAAGAGAGAAAATGTTCATGCTTACTTGCTCCTGGAATGAATATTCACAGAAACCCACTTTGTGGACGTAACTTTGAATACTTTAGTGAAGACCCATTTCTTTCAGGTATGATTGCTGCATCAGTAGTTAACGGAGTTACAAAAGATGGTTATAGTGCAACCCCTAAACATTTCTGCTGTAATAACCAAGAGACTAATAGATTCTTTAATGACTCAAGAGTAAGTGAAAGAGCTTTAAGGGAAATCTATTTAAAGAACTTTGAAATCATGCTCTTAAATTCTCATCCAAGACAAATCATGACTTCATATAATATGGTTAACTCAATCTATTCACATAATAACTACTATCTAACTCAAATCTATCTAAGAGAAGAACTTGCTTATGATGGATGCGTAATGACTGATTGGTATATGAGATACCGTAAGTCACCTGAATTTAAGAATGTATTTGGTAATGCATATAGAGTACGTTCTAGATGTGACGTTCTTATGCCAGGATCTAGAAGTAGAGTTGATAGAACTAAGATTGGTAATACGCTTCTTAGAGGTTATGGTAAGAAAGAAGGTATTACTCTTGGCGAAATTGAACTATGCGCAATGGATTTACTCAAGATAATTCTTGAATCAAATTTACTCGATTAACTTGTAAAATATAATAAGTATTTTATTATATATTTGTGGAGGACTTTATATGTTTGATATGTTAGTCTCAGTATTCTTTTATATAGGAATAGCCGCACTTGGATTCCTAATTCTTGCGGTATTACTTTTAACTGTCTTTAAAACTCAAGATATTTTAAGAGAGGAAGAATACGAAAAAATGCTTCTTGAAGAGGAAGAAGCTAAGAAAGCTAAAGTTGTAGAACAAAAAGAGCTATCTTTAAAAGAATCTCTAGCTCTCTTAAAAAATGAAGAAACTAAAAGTGAATTTAATAAAGAATACGTTATTAGTTATCTTAAGAAGAAATATAAGGATGAAGTTATCTTAAATTCTAGAGAAAACTTCACTAAGACTGGCCTCCCACTCGCAGATACTCACTTCGTTAATAAAGATTCTATTAAGAAGTGTTTCATCTATGTATATGAAAATAATCACCACGTGATGTTCCTTGTGAATGCTGATCAAAGACTTGTTGATGCATTTGATGGAGAAAATAAGAATATCTCTAAATCATTATTCCCTAAATCTAAGGATGAATGGTTTGTATTCTTAATTGATTCATCTTATACAAAAGATGATGTTAACTTTATTATTGATTACGCATATAACTTACCACTTGGTATTGTTGTTGAAAGAATTAAAGATAATACTAAAGAACTCACACTTAAAGAATCACTTGCTCTCGCAAATAAATCAGAAAGCACATCTATTATTGATAAGGCATTCTGCCTTGATTACTTAAAGAATAAATATAAAGATGAAGTTATTTGTAACTCAAGAGAAAACTTTACTTCAACTAATCTTCCTCTTGCTGATACTCACTTTATTAAGAAAGATAAGATTAAGAAGTGCTTCATCTATGTATATGAAAAATAAGGACATACATTACTCCTTGCTAATGCGGATCACGACTTATGCCAAGAACTCCTTGATGAAGGTAAGCTTGTAAATAGAAGTTTATTTCCTAAATCAAAAGATCAATGGTATTCAATCCCAATCCTTGATGGATATACAAAGGATGATGTGAGATATATTTTAGATTACTGTTATCTCTTACCGTTTGGTATTAAACCTAAACGTATTAAGGGCGCAGATATTAAAGAAGAACTCACACTAAAAGAATCTCTAGCTTTAGCTAAAGAATCTACTAGTGACAAAGCAATTAATAAAGAATATGTAAGAAATTATTTAGTTAATAAATACAAGGATGAAGTAATAGTTAATGAAAGAGGGAACTATACATCTACAGGTCTTCCTCTTGCTGATACTCACTATGTTAATAAAAACGGTATAAGAAAGTGTTTTATCTATGTATATGAAACTGAAGGTTCTACACTCCTTTTAGGCAATGCATCTGAATCATTATTTGAAGAACTTAAAGAAAAAGATAAAGTAGTATCTAAATCGCTCTTCCCTAAATCTAAGGATTTATGGATAACTATCCCAATTGATTCGTCTTATACAATTGATGAAGTTAACTATGTGATTGATTCTCTATATGGATGTCATGTGGGTTTAGAAGCTAAACTTAGTGAATCAGAAGAAGGAGAAAAACATGTAGTTCACCATTTAAGCGAAGTTGAGATACATAAAGAAGCCACAGTTGAAGAAGCTAATGAATTAATCTCTGATGAAGTAGTAAAAGAAGCTACTGAGATTAAATATGTTAAATCAGCTGGTAGAAAGAAAACTATTATTAATATTGATACAATCTCGGATAACTTTAATGATGGCGATGAAGTCGATATTAAAGTCTTAAAAGAAAAAGGTCTAATTCAATCTAAATTTGGTGCTTATAAAGTACTCGCAAGAGGAGTACTTAATAAGAAACTTAAGATAGTTGCTGATGGCTTTAGTGATGAAGCTATTAAGATGATAATCTTAACTGGTGGTGAGATTATTGAAATTAAGGAGAAAAAGTAATGGCTAAAAATATTATTGTAGTAACTGGTGCATCATCAGGAATGGGTCGTGCTTTCGCAAAGAAAATAGTTAAGAAAGAAAAAGTTGATGAAATCTGGGTTATCGCAAGAAGATTAAACTTACTTGAAGAACTAAAAGATGAAATTACTGAATGTAAGGTTGTTCCTCTTCAAATTGATTTAAGAGATAAAACTCAAATCAATGAAGTATATAAGAAGAGACTCGAAGAAGAAAAACCAGTTATTAAAGTATTAGGCTGTTGTGCTGGTTTTGGTAAGTTTGCTCACTTTGAGAAAATTGACCTTCAAACTGAAATTGATATGGTAGATGTAAACTTTAGTGCATATATGATCATGACTTATTTATCAATTCCATATATGGCTAATCCATCTAATATTATGATGATTGCCTCTGGTTCATCATCTCAACCAGTTCCATATCAAACAGTATATGGAGCAACTAAAGCCGCAGTATTAAGTTTCGCTCGTAGTATGAATAGAGAACTTAAATATAAAGGAATCCATGTACTTGCCGTTGTTCCTCTATGGGTTCAAAACACATTTATGGATACAGCAATTGACCCAGCTATGAATCCAGTAGTGTTAAATTATACTGGAACATATAAAGGCGCTGATGTAATGGATAGAGCTATTAGAGATTTATATACTAAAAAAGATGTATCTAAATTAGGATTCTATAACAAGTTTCAACATGCTGTGGTTAAAATCTTACCTCATAAATGGATTATGAATATTTGGCTTAAACAAAATAAGCTAGATGGTACTCCAGAAGTAAGAAAAGAAAAAGATGTGAAAATTAAAGGCTTAAATAGAGAATAGTTGTTTAAATCTGCTCTAAATTATTGAATATTTACTCTAAATAAATATAATAATATTTAAAGAAAATAAAAAGGAGACAATTTATGAAGAAATTATTTGGCGTATTCGCTAGTCTTGCATTAGTATTTGCTCTTGTTGGTTGTGTTATGGGTCAAGGTGCAAAAGGTTACAAATCAGCTAAGGAACAAATCAAAGCTTCAGTAGTTAAATCTGACGAAAAAGCTAAGATTAAATGGAATGGTGGAAACTATGTATATGTTGAAGCTCAAAAGAAATCTGTAAACATTATTGTTGCTTCAATTCCTACCGAAATTCCAGAAGGTTGGTACTATGAAATTAAGTACACTGTAACTGATTCTGAAGGCAAAACATCTGACCACACTGATTATTATTACTTTAACAGATTTATCTTCTACAGCACTCTTATAGCTAGAATAGCCTAATAAATCAACGCTTGCAGTTGAATCACCTTTCTTAAAGTAATAATAATCAGTGTGGTCAGATGTTTTGCCTTCAGAATCAGTTACAGTGTACTTAATTTCATAGTACCAACCTTCTGGAATTTCGGTAGGAATTGA
>JAILNJ010000060.1 GCA_024691665.1 Gammaproteobacteria bacterium
CATCATTCACAAACTTCATCGACTTACTCTTAGTTGACTTCATATCTTATACTGCGTTTTATTCTTTAGCTGTTGCGGGTATTATTAATGCTGTACGTGCTATGAAGATTAATAAGACAAACTTCACATTCTTATTACTTAATATCATTCTATTTGTAATCGACCTTATGTTCGTACTCCTTGAGTTCAACGTTAAGACTGGCGTCTTAGCTGAGTTCGTTGACTTAATTGGTATTGCTGTCTTTGTTACACTTGCTCTATCATTTGAGTTTAATAAAAACTTTATTAAATCAAAAAACATTATTGAAAACCAAAAGGCTGAATCTGACGCTAAGATGTCTATTATGTTGGCTCAGATTAAACCACACTTCTTATATAACACACTTAACTCTATCGCTATTTTATGTGAATCAAATCCTAAACAAGCGAGAGATTTAACTATTAGATTTGCGAAGTACTTAAGAAATAACATGAACTCACTTTCATATGAATATCCAGTACCATTTACTCAAGCTTTAGAAATCTTAAGAAACTATCTTGAAATTGAAAAGATTAGATTCTCTAATAAGCTTAAGGTAATTGAAAATATTCACGTAACTGATTTCTATATTCCAGTACTTACAATTCAGCCTCTTTGTGAAAACGCAGTTAAACATGGTATTGCGAAGAAACCAACTGTAGGCACACTAACTGTAACTACATTTGAGGATAAATATAACTATTATATCCAAATTGAAGATGATGGTGTAGGATTTGATCCTAAGATCGTTGAAGAGAAGTCTAAATCTGGTCAATCAATTGGACTTGAAAACGTAAGAGGAAGACTTAAGACAATGGTTGGTGGTGAACTCACTATCTCATCAACTATTAACGTTGGAACAAAAGTAGTAGTTACTCTTCCTAAGAAGTTTAACGGCCCACAAGGAATTATGGATGGAGGTGCATAGGATAAATGATAGCTTTAGTATGTGATGACGAATTATTATCGTTAGGAAATATAAAAAGTATTGTTCAAAACAATGAACATATAACTGAAGTTAATGCTTTCTCAAACTCAAGTAAAGCATTAGCTTTTGTTAACGACAATCAAATAGATATTGCATTCTTAGACATTGAAATGGGTCAAGTATCAGGTTTCGATCTTGCTAAAGCAATAAGAGCTAAAACTCAAAACGCTTATATTGTATTCACATCTGGTTATGACTACGCTATTGCTGCTTTTGAAATTAAAGCTAATGGATACCTACTTAAACCATATGATGCTGATAGCGTAAATAATGAAATAGATATCGCATTTAATAAGTTCGTTAATGCTCAAGTTGATACATTAACTACATTTGGTGATTCAAATCAATCAAATAAGAGAATTAGATTTAAGACTATTCCTTCATTTGATATGTTTGTTGATGGGAAGATTGTATCTATCCCAAGTGCTAAATCTAAGGAATTCTTAGCTTTACTTGTTGATAGAAAAGGTTCGTCCCTTACTCTTGATCAAGTAGTTAATATCCTTTGGGAAGATAAAGATGAAATGTCTGGCAAGGCACTCTTTAGAGTGGTCTTCCAAAGACTTAATAACGTACTAAAAGAAAAAGATATAGAGGACCTTGTAGTTCACTCTAAGAACCAATATTCACTAAACACTAGTATTGTTTCATGCGACTATTATGACATTTTAAGAGGTGATAAGAGAGCTATGGAACAATTCGTAGGTGAATACATGAATGAATATTCATGGGCAGAAGATACAGTAAGTATCCTCTTTAGAATTACTGATCCTAATTCACAAAACAACTAATAGGCTCACTATGAGCCTTTTTATATTGGAGACTATATGGTAGAAATAACTAGCACTAATGAAATTAAGACTGAGTCTAAGTTCACATTTTTAGAATCAACTGGTGTATTACTCGGACACGAAGTAGGAGCAGGAATCTTATCGATTCCATATCTTGCATCACGCAATAACTGGTGGGACTTTATTTGGATTCTAATCGTAACATTCTTAATTAATACATTACTACATTTAATGATTGCGGAACTCTCACTAAACAATAAGGGAAAACAATTCGTTGAATGTATGAGAAATGAATTATTCAAGGGAAAAGATAATAAAGCAACAAAAATTGTGACTTGGATTATCTTCGGATTTTTAGGACTTTCAGTAATAATTAACTGTACTGCATATATTACAGGTGCCGCATCAGTTCTTGAGTCTTGGTTCAATCTTCCTGGTTGGGCTGCGATGTTAATTTATTATGTAATCGCAGGATTCATTGTACTATTTGGAATGAAAGTGGTAGGTGTATCTGAAAAGATCTCAAGTTATGTATTAATCGGTGTTATATTACTCTTTGGAATCATTATGATTGCGGCTCCATCAGAAGGTGGTTTAAGTCGTCAAATTGGAGACATTGCAGGATATAGGGTTGTCCTTGGATTATATTCAATAGTATCCTTTGCAATGAGTGCAGTTATGAGTGTTCCAACAATCGTAAAAGGCCTTGAAGGAGATAAGAAAAAAATCAGATGGTCAATTATCTTATCTGAAATTATTAATTCTCTATTAATCGTTATTTTAACTATCGCAACAGTAATTGGTGCAGGATATCAAAACTTACATGATAATAAACCTGCATCGCTAGATTTAGGCGATTATTTAAATAGAGTAATGACTAAAGAGTGGCTTGGTAAGACTGTTCAAATCTTTGGTTATGTATTTAGCTTATTCGCATATTCAACATCACTTTGGGCTAATACATTAGATTTAAGAGATATGGTTTCAGAGCAAACAGGTATGAACAAGAAACTTTCTTGGTTAATCTCATCAATGCCTTCATTAATACTAGCAATTATAATAGGAATATTTAACCTATTCACTCTGTCAAAATTATCAACACTTGCAGGAGGCATTCAAGTCTTAACAAGTGCCGCAATAGTTATCTCATTTGCGATATCAAGAAAGAAACAAAAAGACCTTGAGAGGTTTGATGTGAAAGAAACAATCACATGGCACTTTGGATCTATTGGGTTCTGCATTCTAGTCATTCTTTCAAGCTTAATCGCAACTATTGGATCTATCGTTTACTAAACGCTATAAACTAAAAAGGACGCTAAATGCGTCTTTTTTTGTTGTTACGAAAATGTTATGTTTTGTTTATGAATTTGAAATACTCATTAATTTATAATTAAAGCACATAATGGGATATTGGGGAGAAAATTATGGCTAAATCATTAAAAAGAGATTCACTAAACAAACTTAAAAAAATCATCTCAAATATGGGAAATGAAGAATTAACTCATGCCAAAAGAGTTAAGCTTTTTAGTCAACTCATTTGTGAACAAATTATTGAAAGAGAATTAATCCCTAACGTTGACCAAAAGAAAAAAGAATTAAACATGATCCCACAAGCAGCATATTTCCATGATATCGGTAAGTCAGTTATCCCAAGAGACTACTACCACGTTCAAGATATTAAGAATGAAGCTGGTAAGGATGTTTATAGAACTCACGTAGAAGAAGGTTTCAGAATCTTCGATGAAACAGTAGACCTTCTTGAAATGAATGATAAAGACATCGAAGAAATGTCTATGATTAACTATGCAATACTAGAACACCATGAAAGATGGGATGGTCTTGGATTCCCTAATAGACTAGAAGGTGAGGAAATTTCTTTAGCAGGTAGAGTTACCGCAGTCGCTGATACTTTAGATAACTACCTCATGAAAACAAAAGAAAAAGAAAAAGTAACTCTCGATTTTGCGATTGATAGAATCTTAACTCACAAATTAACAAGATTCGACCCAATGGTAGTTAATGCGTTAATCTTCGCTAAAGAGAATATCGAAGATAAACTATATTTACTTGAAAATGGTTCATTATCTGACGTTCAAATTGCGGAAGTAGATAAGAATAAACCAATGGAACTCATGTTTAGGCCTATTTTCAACACATTAACAAGACAAATAAGCTCATACAAAGTAACGCTCAAACTTTATGACGCAAAATACGGAAATATGTATAGTGCCGTGTATAGAGCAATTGAGGAAAAGTATGATCTTTCGAGAGAGATAATGGAACAAGAATTTATCGAAATTGGTAAAGCCTTACAAAACTTCCAAAAAAGAGGCGTTGCCTTTGAAAAGATTTATGTCGATGTATCTCCTAAATATTTAAGTAAAAAATATTCCGCAGAAAGTTTACTCGCAATCCTAGATAAATATGGTGTAAACCCAACTAAGATTGTGTTTGAAATAACTGAATCATTACTTTCAGATATTAGAATTAAACTACTTGATAATATTCAAATCCTAAGACAAAGAGGAGTTGGTATAGCTCTTTATGACTTTGGTAGTGAATATTCAACATTAACAAAGTTAACTGATTTTCACGTTACAGAAATAATTCTTGCGCGTGATTTCGCATCTCAAGTTGTATACGATCCACAAATGAGAGAAATTGTTAGATCTATCGTTGATCTTGCAAAGAAACTTAAACTCGATATAGTAGCAAACGGTATAACTACTAAGGCAGAAGAACAAGTCATGAAAGAACTTGGTGTTAGATTCATGGAAGGTTTGTTCTATGGTGGTTATAAGAAAGAACGTTATATCAGAGGTGATAGTGACTTAAAGATAGGAGGTTCATATGGCAGAGAATTATAATACTGATAATGAAAATTTAGCTCCTTATGTCGTTAAGGGACTATCAAGAGAATATGCAAAAAAAGTAACTATAGCCAAAATTATTGGTGCTATAGTTGGCGGTATTGCCTTACTTTTTGTGTCATTATTCTTTGTATCAAATGTAATTGCTAAATCATCTAAGCTCGTTATTAGAGCTGCCCAAGGTGGAGGTTCTTTATCACTTGCTGAAAAAATAGAAGACTTTGAAGCAGGAGAAGGAAGAACTACACTTTATGCAAAATCTCTAGATAAGATTAGAGATATAGATGGAAATAATGCTGTTCCAGAAGATGTTTATATGCAAGATGGTGGTAGCCATAATACTCAAGATTATTTCTGCTACACATTCTATTTAAAGAACGTTGGAACAAGCTATCTTCATTCAACTATGACAATGACTCTAACTTTAAATACTAAAAACATCGCTGATGCTATTAGAATTGAAGTTTATGAGACACAACTTTGGACAAAAGAACAAGAAACTACATTTATTAAATACGCCAAAAGAGCCGCTGATGGATCTGATGAGCCTATCTCATATGATATAAATAAAGGTAAATGTACTAGTTTCTTAGATAATAATTATATTAGTAAAAAAGGAGTAGAAGCTCCAGTTGGTGGCATTGTTAAGTTCACAATTGTCATGTATTTAGAGGGTCCAGACCCTGAATGTGTTAATGATATTTTAGGCGGAACTTTCGGCTTTAATATCGATTTTACAAATAAAATTCAGTAAAAGTTACGAATTTGTTATGTTTTTATACTGAATTTGTTATGTTGGCTTAACTTAAGTGTTATGTTGACTAAGATATAATCTTATCATAAAAAATAAAATTCGCCCTAAGGAGGACAAAGTTATTATGAAAAAATCAATCAAAAAACAAGCTGTATTCCCAGTACTCATGTTACTCGTTGTTACAGCTCTCGCATTAATCGGTTCATCATTCGCATGGTTTGCTATGTCAAACGTTGCTGGTGTTAATATGGTAGAAGCTCAAGTTGAAAGAGGTACTGCAGGTCTTATGATTTCTCAAAATGGAACAAGTTTCCAAAGTGATATCGAACTTGATTCAACTGCTTCAACATTCGTACTTCCTAAGTACTTCCACCAAGTATCTACAGCTGACGGTGTTTCTTTCTATCAAGCTGAAATCTGTGGTAAAACAAATGCTGGTGTTGTTACGCTTATCAAGTCTAGTCTCGATGAAACAGTAAAAGCTGGAACAAGTTCTGATGCTCACAAGTTATTCGGTGTTGCAACTTATAATAAAAACGTTTCAAGCGTATCTACTCCAACTGAAGTTTTATTCCCATCTGGATCAAATGAAGTTACTAAAACTGACGTATTTGGTAAAGAAAGCCAAGATGTAACAATTGAATCAACTGCTTCATATATGGTATTTGATTTATTCTTCTCAGTAGAAAGAAGCGCAAATCTTTACTTAGATTTTGGAACAGCTATGAACATCAAGAATGCTAATAAAACTGCTGCAGAAACTAATGAGGCTATGAGAGTTGCATTCCTTCAATTACAAGCTGTAGATAATGATACAGTAGTTAAAACTACATTCTGGAATCCATCTGCTAATGCTGAAACTACTTACAATGGTTTAAGCGCAGTAGAAGAAACTACAGCATTCGCTCCATATACAGCAGTAGCTAACAAGACAACTTCAGTTACTTGCAAGCACAGTGGACAATTATTTGGTGGAACAAGCTTCAGTGCTAACTCAGATATGGATGATTTCACTTCAATCGCTTCTTTAACAGCTGGCCAAGTTGCAAGAGTTAGAGTTGTTGTATGGTTAGAAGGTAACGTTGAAGAATGTACAGCTCAAGTTGCTGAACTCTGGGCTCAACTTACATTACAATTCTTCGCTAAGGAAACTGCTTAATAATAATTAATTTGATAATTAAGTAGTATTCTTTAAAGGAGGTAAATTATGAAAAAACAAGCGATATTTCCTATATTAATTACACTTGTTGTTACTGCACTCGCTTTAATTGGATCATCATTTGCATGGTTCACAGTAGCTAACAATGTTAAAATATCTCAAATTACCGCTTCAGCTCAAGCTGATGGCGTAGACCTAAGATTATCTTTTGATGCAGAACATTTCTACTCAAGAGAAATTGCTATCCCACAAAACGATCCATCAATCATTATTCCTGAAACTTTATATCAAGTAAGTACTGCAGGTTTAATTGGTGATACAGCTGGATTATTAAATTTCTTTGATGCACGTGTTAATGAAATTCAAAATGCACTACATCCTGAACTTAATAAAGTTCAAATTGAATCTAAGTTAGATAAAACTGTTGTTAGTACAAGTGGCGTATTATCTGCAGCACCTCTAGGTGCTAATACAACTTATGGTCAAGCTGGTTTCTCTTATGGAGAAGCTGAAGCTGCAACAAAACCTACATACATTGTATTTGATTTATATGTATATGTTGGTCAAAAATCAGATGTCTATCTATATAGTGGAACAGAAGTAAAAGCTCAAGCATCAGCTTCTGATACAACAGCTGCACAAGAATTATTAAAGTCATTAAGAGTTGCATTCTTATATGAAGGCGGAGTAGCTGAAGGTTCATACAATCAATTATCTGATCTTCAAAATGTAAACTGTGTTTCAACAGTTGATGGTAATTCAGCATCTAATGGTAAACTTGTAATTTGGGAACCACAACAAACAATCAGTGGTAGTAATGCAGTACAAACTTATGGTGTAAGCTCTGAATCTTCAGAATTCTATGATGCATACGCAACCGGTTCTTATACAAAAGCCGTTCCAACATATGACACTACTCAATTAGTAGTAAATGATGACAATAGCGTAGCTGGTAAAACAGCTTTACAAGCAGGTTTATCTCAAGGCTATCACAAGTTCAGAGTATATATCTGGCTTGAAGCTAACGATCCTGATTGCACTGACGCAGTTGCTTCTAAATATTTATCAGTTGATTTAAAGCTCATCGCTTTTGAAAGAAACGACTAAGATTTTATAAGACCCATAAATTCATTTATGGAAAAATAATAATAGCTTATGGGAATGGCTCAATTGTCATTCCCATAAGTACTATATATACACGTCTTAGAGGACAAAAGTTTAATAGATTTTTGTCTTGTAATCGATGTATATATGAGGTAAAAAATATGAAAAGAAAGTTAATTTTACCTCTAATTGTATCTCTATTTAGCTTGGTCACACTACTTGTTGGTGTGTCACTGGCATGGTTCAGCTTTAATGAATCAGTTGGAACGCAAACAGTGTACGTTCAAGTAGAGGGAGTTCAGGGTATCGAATTCTCTGCTGACGGAGTAAATTTCGGAAGTACAATTAGTGTCGATGATCTTATAGATAATGGTGCTTTAGTTCCTAGGAAAATTGACGTCGTATCTACTGCAGGTTATGTGAATAATGGTTTGATATACTTTTATTCACTATATGATACTGGTAGTTCTGGTTCAAAATTAACCTATAAATCAGAACAAGTTGAATTAAAACCTAATGTAGTTAATGGTGTAATAAGTGGTTGGATTAAAGCTAATCCTGAAGAAGGAGAGACTACCCTCCCAATGGCATCAGAAGATGTAGTAACTGGTCCATACATAGTCTTTGATCTATATGTTCATCATCATGGAACTCAAAATTTAATACTTAATAGTGGAACCTCTGTATACAGTGATTCACAGATTGCATCACACATTGCATCAAGGGTTGCATTCGTAAATCTAGGTACTATTTCTAGTGAGAGTTATGATTCAGATATAACAAATCTAACTAGTTTAAATACCTCAACCACAAACAAAGCTAAGATTTATGAACCAAACGCACTCTTCCATGCACCAGATGCAATTGGAGACGAAAGTTATCAGGGAACATCTAGCCCATCAGGCACATATGACACTTACTATGGAATCAAAGCAAAAAAAGATACTATTCCATCAATGCCATATAGTGAAGCAGATATTACAAACATGGGTGTTGCCTATATCTATACAGAAAAAGGTGTAAACTATACCATTAGTACTGACGGTCTTGAAGCTGTCAATTCTATTTATTACGCGGGCGCGTGTGTAACGCACGATACAGACACGTACGTAGATGAGTTAACTTCAACAGTACTAACAGATGCATATTTGAATGAAAGTTACACAATCGCCTCATTCGAAGGCGTTGGTGAAAAATATTCAAAACTTAGAATATATATGTGGCTTGAAGGACAAGATGGTGACTGCATCAACCAAGTGTCTGGAACTAGTATCTACTTCGATATTAGAATTACCACAATTGAACTCGAAAAAAGTAAGAGATAAGAGAGGATAAAATATGGGAAAGAAAATAGCAAATATAATTGGTGATATCATCCTTGGTTTAATAGTTGTATTCGCAATTGTTGGAATTATATATGGTTTATCATCAAGACAAAACAATGGTGTTCCTAAAATCTTCGGTAAGAGTGCATTCGCTGTTCCTACATCATCAATGGACATTTCAAAAAGCGAAGCCGAAGCTAAAGGACTAAATAAGAAAACATTAATTCATAAAGGCGATATCGTATTTGGTGATTTAAGTGTAGCTTATGAAGAATTACAAGTTGGAGACGTAATCTTCTTCAAAGGTAACTTAATTCAAAATGATCCAAATGAATATATTATTGTCCACAGAATCGTTGATATTGCAAAAGACGAAGATAATAAAATTCAATATTACATCACACGAGGTGATAATCCACAAATTCCAGAAGACGATGTACAAGTTGTAAGAAAAAGCGACTACATTGCTAAACTTGCTGGAAGACTCCCTGCTACAGGTTACATTGTTTTATTCCTCACTTCTAACTCTTGGATTAACTATGAAGCAAAAGATGGTACTGAAAATGCATTCCTTAAAGGACTATACAATTTCAAGTTACCAATTGGATTCGGTTTATTAATTATTGTTCCAATCTTCATTTACTTAATCGTTATGATTGTTAAACTTGTTAGTGTAATTGGCAATAATAAGAAAGTTGATGCTGCTAACGAAATTGCTCAAGGTGTTGTATCTGACGATGTTAAAGATGCAATCATCCAAGAATACATGAAAAAACAAGAAGAACTCAAGAAGGCGCAAGAGGCTCAAAACCAAGAAGAATCTAAAAAGGAGGAATAGTCAATGTCAGAATTTTTCGAATTTGCGAGAGAGATGATCAAGATCTTCATTGACGGATTCAAACAAATCATTCTTGGAATCTGGTATGGTTTAAAACAAATTTTTGGAATTAAACAATATGTAGCTGCATTCCAAGAATATTCTCCATCATTCAATTTCGGAGCTTGGTTACTCGCTGGATTATTAGTATTATTAATGATTGCCTTAATAGGTGGCATCATCTATCTAATCATCTTCTTAATCATAAGAAGAATAAGAAAGAATCGTTCATTTGTATCACAAGATCAATTACTCGCAGAAGTTGCAGCACTAAATAGAGAAGTAATGAAAGCTAAACTTGATAGAGATAAATTACTCGCTATGAAGTTAAATGGTATTACTCCTAAAGAACTTGATGAAGCTGATGACTCACAAGAAAATGGTTCAAGATTCATGAAACTTTCTAAGGTTGATCAAGAAATGGAAACTTATGAAGCTCCTGTATACAATAACGATTTATCACTTGAAGATATCTGTGAACAATTTAGAAACTTCAATAGTTCACGTATGGGACTCTACTATGATGAAAAAGTTATTAGACTATTTATCGCTGGCATGGGTTGTACAAGACTCTTAATCTTACAAGGTATCTCAGGTACAGGTAAAACATCTCTTCCATACTCATTTGGTAAGTTTACTCAAAACGATGCACAAATCGCAGCAGTACAACCTTCTTGGAGAGATAGAACAGAAATGTTTGGTTACTTCAATGAATTCACTAAGAAGTTCAACGAAACTGAAATTCTTAAAACATTATATGAAGCAACTTATACAGACAATGTATATGTAACAATTCTAGATGAAATGAACATTGCGAGAGTTGAATACTACTTCGCAGAAATGTTATCAATTCTAGAAATGCCATCAAAAGAAGAATGGGTTATTGACTTAGTACCTTCTGGATGGCCAAAAGATCCTAAGCATATTACTGATGGTAGATTTAGATTACCTGAAAATATGTGGTATGTTGGAACAGCAAACAACGATGACTCAACATTCTCTATCTCAGATAAAGTTTATGACCGTGCTATTCCAATTAACATTGATACAAAAGGTGTTCCATTTGAAGCACCATACACTCAAAATATCAATCTTTCATATTCTTACTTAGAGCACTTATTTGAAAGAGCTAAAGAAGAATATCCAGTTAGTGAAAGTAACTTAGAAAAGATTGAGCAATTAGATGATTATGTTATCGAACACTTTAGGTTAGCGTTTGGTAACCGTATCCTAAAACAATTAAAAGAATTTGTTCCATGCTATATCGCATGTGGTGGAACTGAACTTGAAGGAATCGATTATATCTTAGCTAATAAGGTATTTAGAAAGTTTGAAGCATTAAACCTCTCTTTCATTAGAGATGAAATTGATGGACTCATTAACTATCTTGATGAACAATTCGAAATCGATAATATGAGAGAATGCTATGACTATCTAAGAAGACTCCAAAAATTATTCTAATGAAAGGATGACGAGAAATGGGAAAGAAAATCAAAGTAGAATCATTAGTAAATGAACTAGAAGATTCAATCAAACAAGACTTTACAACTGAACAATACCAAGATTACGCCGATTTCAGGGAAAGTGTAAAACATGGTGAAGATGCTTTCTCCATTTCTCGTGTAAATGTAAAAAGAGACGTTGATATTTCTTGGGTAGATAAAATTGAGGATTCAGTAGTTGCTCTTGATAATGTATTAAGAAAACCAAGAAACTTCATCAAAGATGTTGAAGAAATAGTACCAATTGAAATGAGTAAGAAGATTGGTAGTGAATCAGTTAAACACTTAGCTACTCACACTAACTATATTCAATCAATTGAAGATGGAAAAGTAACTCCAAGTAAAATACTTAATGTTTATAAAGAGGAATCATTCGCAACATATGAGAATAGATTCATTAAAACATTACTTCAACATTTAAATGTCTTTATTGAAAAGAGATATCAAGGTCTAATTTCACAAAAAGACGTTAATAACTTAGCGAGTGCTCACTCAATTGAAAACTTCACAGTTAAAAATGAGAAAGTTAAGTTTAAAATGGATATTTCAATCTCATCACCATCTTTAAACGTTGAGGGTGGAGGAGATCAAAAAGACGGTATTGAAACCGCAATTCAAAGAGTATTAAGAATTAGACACATCATCAAAGAATTTATGGGTGGTCAATTCATGGAAATCATGAAAGATGCATCACCAGTAAAGCCTCCAATTCTTAAAACTAACTTATTAACTAAAAACCAAGATTACTCAAAACTTCTGGAGTTATGGCAATTTATTGAATCATATACATCTAAAGGTTATGAAGTATCACTTAATGAAGATAATGCCATTCCAAAACAAGAATTCATCAATAAGATGCAGGAAATGTCATTTCTTGAATACTTATATTTAAAACAATATATTGGTGAAGATGTTGATGAATCAATTAAGATGGCTCTTGAAAGACAAATAACTTATCTTGCTCCAGAACAAGCAGAAACTGATGAAAAAGCTGCAAAAGGTAGCAAGAAAGGAAAGATGGTTGCTGCTGGTGGTACTGGAGGCCGTGGAGGTAAAGGTGGTTATGGCGCCGAAGCATCTTATGGTGGTAAGAAAGGTGTAACCTTTGCTACTAAAGCTATCATCAGAAAAGAATTTAGTAAGATTCTAGGTCATTATACAGATGATCTTGAAGAAGTTAAAAAGATCTTTACAATGGAATTCGAACATGTAAATAAAGCCGTTAAGAAGGAAGAAGAAGCTTTACATGAAGCTCTTGAAAGAGTTATTAAGAAACAAAAAGAACTCAATGAAAGAGAAAGAATTCATAACATTGAGAAAGAAAAGAAAGAAAAAGCTAAAGCTATTGAAAAACAAAAACAAGCTGAACTTAAGGCTAAGAAGGAAGAAGCTAGAAGACTTAAAGAAATCGAGCGTCAAATTAGACTTAAGGAACTCGAAGAAAAGCGTAAACAGAAAGAAGCTGAAAGAGCTAGAAAAGAAGCTGAAAGAGCCGAAGCTGAACGTATTAAACAAGAACGTATCAAGAAAGGACTTGATATCCGTATTGATACAGGACACAAAGACGTCATTTCTGAGACTGAGGTATTAGAAAATGATGAAACAAGAATCAATGTTCAAGAATTAACTAACGTATATAGCGATGACGTTGATGAACTTGAAATCTTCAACACTGAACTTGAAGGTAAAGATAAGTTTAAAGAAGAAGATGTAAAACCATTACCTGAAAAAGGTAAAAAGAATAAGTAACAAAATCTAGAAAAGGAGAATCATGAGAAAGTTTTCAGTAACAAGTTTCCTTGTGAGAATTTTTACAATTTTAATAATTGGCGTGAGCGCATCTTTCGCATGGTTCTCGAACTATGATGCTGCAAGGATCGGTGATGGATCAGACCTTAAAGTTGATATCGACCCATTCAACTCCGTATCACTAAACATCAAAGAGATTCCAGTTTCGGATTTCACATTTAGAGATGAATGTATATCAGGAGATGGACGTAACTTCTATCAAGTAGTTACATCAGAGTATGGCAGAGTAATCTCAGGTTATCAAACACTTCAGAGGACCTCTCAAGTATACGCTCAAAGAGTATTTGATTATACGTTCGACTTCTATGCGTATGGTTCACTATCTTTATATTTAGGTCCTGAATCTTGGGTAAAACCTCACTATCAAACACTTGAAGGTGAAGAATTAGATAATTATCCTGAATATCAAAAGAATAGAGATAGAATCGCAGGAGCTGTTAGAATTGCACTTATTAGACTAGACGCTAATGATCAAGAAGTATCAACTGTCACATGGATTCCAAATTCAACTTATGAATATAACGCATCAACTGGAATAGTTAATGAAAATGGTAATGTTGAATCTCAATACACTTATGTAAGAAATACAAATGGTGATTTAGCAGTATTCAATGTACCACTAAATCCAGATGGTGAACACGCTGGTGAACCTAGTGCATCTGGTTCAGACAACGTAAACGGATTTATCTGGGGTGATCTTCCAGATGCAGATAACATTGGTAAAAATATCCCAATCTTTACTACAAGCGTTCTTCATGGCGCAAGAACAAAAGTAAGAGTAACTTGTAGAATTTGGATTGAGGGAACTGATAGAGAAGCAATGGCTAACCTTATGGGTGGAAGATTTGATGTATATTTCCATTTCATAATCGTTAACAAAGATGAATAAAAAGGAGGTAGAGAATATGAAAAAGAATAATAAGATACTTTTAACTTTAATTACTCTTGTAGTATTATCTTTCGTCCTTATCGGTTCATCATTTGCTTGGTTCTTAGTATCTACAACTATTAAACTTCCATTCTCAAGTGAACTTACAGTTACACAAAAAGAAAATCTAGAAGTTTCTGTAGATATCGATAATGACTTAACAACAGATAGTTTCTCAGGAACATTTGCATCATCAATTGACCTTGGAACTATTCTTGATATTTCAGGTAACGGAATTAATCTCTTTAATCCAATCGGATTCCAAAGCGAAGATGTTCCATCACTATATGAGATTGCAACTCCAATTCATCTTGGGGATGCAGTAAAAGAAGGAGATTACTTAGAACTTATCATTAAGTTTAGAAGTAACTCTGAACTTGATATTTATCTTAATGAAGATTCATCAATTCTTCCTTATGATAAAACAGCTAACATGAGTGAGTATTCACCTACAATTTCAAGAGACTATATTGCAGGAGCTGCGAGAGTCGCTATCCTAAATAGCACTAAAACTAGTTCACTCTTAATTTGGGATCCAAATCCAAATTATCAGTTAACTCCTACAGCTGGTTCATATACATTCACAGAAAATGGAACAGTTGATACATTCAGTTCATTGTCGTCTTATTCATATATAACTTCAACAACTGGACAATCTAGCGCATTTACTTCAAATGATATAGTACTTGGAAACTCAGACCTTGATGAACACCAATTAATAACTCTAACTAAAGCCAGTGAGAGCGATGAATATTATACAGGATCAGTAGTAGTTAGAATTTGGATTGAGGGAAGAGATAGAGAATCTAATATCTGCCTCTCAGGTGGTAGAGTTAAGATTAACCTAGTATTTAATGGTGTAATTCACGAGGATTAATTATGAAAAAGAATAGTAGATTATTAATCGTTCTCACAATTTTATCCTTATCAATTGCGCTTGTTAGTGTGACATACGCTTGGATCGCAAGAAGATTTAAACCAACAATAGAAGAAGACAATATGAAAATTCAAGCTTCATCAGCTCTTCAAATTGTTTATGATTCTAACTCTCAAACATCATCAGCAAGCCTAAAAACATTCCTTCCAACACTTACTGATAGATTTGAGTTTAAACAAGTATCAAGTAATAACGGTATTAATTTCTTTGGATTTGATACATCAGGTGATAAACCAAAAGTAGTATCAGTTCCAAGTGCACAAAGTCCTACTAATGATGACTATCTAAATGCGGGTATTATTCACTTCTCATTTAGATTAGCCCCAAGAGATAATCTCGGTAATGGACATTTATATGTACTTCTTGCTCATGACGAATGTGGTTTCAGTTTATCGGGTGACCATACTCCTACAACTGAGTTAACTTACCAAACAGCATTTAGATGTTCAATCTCTTATACAATTAGCGATGTAACAACAACAATTATCTTCTGTAATGATACAACAAAGATTTACTATCAAGATATTGGTTCACCAATTGCCTTAAATAATAACGCAGTTGATGAATATATCGAAGATATTGGAGCTGATGGAAAACTAGACTTTGAAAATGATGATACAACATTCTATTCATCACCAACAGTTGTTAACTTTAACTCTAAATCAAAATCAGATGCCACAGACACATTAACGCAAGCTGATAAATCTAATGCATTATGTGTTCTCACATCTAATCAAGCAGTACAATTCACAGTTAATATCTGGCTTGAAGGTTGTGATCCTAATACTCTTACATCTATTAACTCAAATTATATAGATTTCCTCTTAAAGTTTGATGCAATTCTAGAAGAAGACTAATAGGTGGCGACCATGAAAAAGCATTTAACTAACATTCTCTTACTATTGATAATCACATTCTCTCTAGTAGTTGCTTCATACTCATGGATGCAACTAGATGAATCTATCGATACTAATAGATATATGGAATTAGACTTATCAAATAGTAACGAGTATTCTCAACGAATTGAATCATTTGATGCCTTATCAATGGCTCTTTATATCAAGAACGGCGAGAATTATGATGACACAGATGATAGTCAAAACTGGGCGGAACCATCTAATCCACATTCATTTATGGAAATAAGTGAATTCCTTCCAGGTGATAGAATTGAATATCTATTTGAGGTATCTAATACATCTGATTCAACTCAAAGATTAAGGTTATCTTTAAGAGATATTGAATCATCATTTAGTTCATTAGACCCTGAAATACTATCAATCTTTAGTTATCTTACATTAAACGTTCAAAGAGTAAAGATCGTTGATGCACAAAGCAATGAAACAACCATCTCAAAAGATCTTCCAGTATTTACTCTTCAAGAAGGAATGGATTTAACTGGAACAGATGACGTTGTAATATATGATGATTTCACTATTGAAAGTGGATCAACATATCATATTTATTTCGATATTGTATTTAGCGAAGACGCTACATATGAATATTCAGATCAATCAATTAAAATTTCAAAAATTATCTTATCACTATTATAGAATATGAAAAAAGTACTTAGAGTAACCACAAACGTAATCTTAATATCACTACTGATTGTCACAATCGGCCTTTTCGTATTAAGAATTAGTGGCTCTGGTGCGAAAATTAATAGTCCAGTTCATGTTTATGAAATCTTAACTGGTTCAATGGAACCAACCCTACATAAACAGTCCACTTATAAAAATGGAAAGAAAAAGACTGGCGATGTAGTCTTAGTAATTAAAACTAAGATAGAGAAACTAAAAGAAGGGGACATTGTTTCATACTATACCGATATTAATAACGATGGTAAGTATGAAGTAGTAACTCACAGATTAGTTTCAATAGAAAATAATAAATTTAGAATCGTTGGTGATGCGGAGGGCTCATTAGATGAGACACTCACTCTAGCCCAAATGAATGAAAGATTCATTGGTAAAGTAGCTTTCAATCATAAACTCTATGTAGTAACGATTCTATACAGGTTTATCTGTACAATATATGGTTTCTTACTTCTAATTGTATTACCTCTCACATTCCTAATTGGTAAAGAGATTTACACTCTAATAAAAACAATGAAGGCTCCTGTAGAGGAAAATGAAAGCGGAGTTACTTATAATGGAGTAACATTCTCAGAAGAAGAAATTAAAAAGATGATTAAAGAGAAGGAGGAAAAAGAAAATGAAAAAGAATAAAGCATTATATATTTCATTAATTCTTATAGTATTCTTTACACTAGTACTTAGTGCCTCTTTCGCATGGTTTAGTGTAACCCTCCAATCTAAGGGTAACACTATTAAAACTGGTAAATTTAAATACAGTGTAGTTGGTTACAACAAAGCAAATAGCGGTGTAGAAAAAGTATCAACATTACTATCTCCTCTTGAAATTGAAAGAGAAGAATATAATGAAACAGACCTCACAAATATGATGGCTAACGCTCCAATTATTGATACTGTATTAAATCCTGGAGATATCTATTCAACATATGTATCAATTGAATTCTTAACTGGATCAATTGACTTCGACTATGCAGTATCATTCACAGTAGATACTAACGAAGGTAATCCTGATTACCTTGGTGCATTTACATTCAGAGTAGAAGATATTACATCTGCGGTTAGCGCTAAATCTGGCGCAAATATCGCAGCTAAGATTGGTGCATATGCTGACTCACTTAGCCCTGTTACAATGCCTACAAACTCAATGAGTAACATTGAACAATTTAGAGCTCAAGGATCATTAACTTCATCTTCAAATCCTAACTATAAGGTATATAGAATTGACGTAGCTATGAATGATGGCTATTCATCATTCTCTTACACTGACCTTGAATTTGTATCAAACGTTAATGTAGTAGTAGGACAAGTTGGTACACTTGATGATTCTCAAACTTCAAGCCAAAATACATTCTATGTATCATCTAAATCTGAATTAGATTATGCGCTCGCTAACATTAGAAACAAAGATATTATTCAATTTGTATCTAGTTTTGAATATGATAAAGATTTATCGTTTACTAACTCAGTTAATATCGTATTCTCACCAGGCGTATATTGTAAGGTTTTAGGAAATGTAAACTTTGAATATTCATCTACTCTTGAATCATCAATTAAATCAGATGGTAATGAAAAGAGCGGATTCATTGTAAAGAACAACTTTAACTTCTCAGCACCTAACGGTTCACTCCTTCTTGAAGCATCATCAAATAACACTTATGGTCTAATCACTACAGGTGGAAACATTAATATTCAAGCCAATAGACAAGACGGTGTATTAATTAATGGTGCTAAGTTCAAAGCAACAGAAGTTAACGGTAACAACATTGATGCAACTACTGTAGATAAACCGGTTTATATTGGTTCAAATACATTTGTTGATGTTTCATCTATTAGTGAAATCTATAAGATTGTTTCAATGAACAGAGCTAATAACATTAAGATTTCAGTTAAAGGTAAGATTACTGATCAAATTGATTTATCTTCAATGTTTAATAATAACCAAAATGAATATCCTCAAATTGAAATCATTCAATATTCTCAATTTGGATTAAGTATTAATCTCCCAACATGGAGTAGAACTTGGATATCTACATATGATGAAGCAACTCATACATATTCAAATGTGGGTAATACTAAGATTTCAAGAAGTATCAACTCAGGAGCCATCACATTCCTTGGTACATCAGTAGAAGTTGAATATGATGCAATTAGTGGCGATAACTATGTAGTTGATAATGATACATCTGGTACATTTGCTAATCAAAATAAAGATTTAACAGTTTACTACCAAGATAAATATAAAGGTGTAACTCCTCAAGGTACACTTGATATTGAAGAGCAATCTCTTCATACAATCCTAGTTAACTACTTTAAGTCATTGATTATGGCATCACCTGCAACATACTCAGTTGATGTATCTAATCAAGCACAAGTAGATGCTAAGATTAACTCATTAATTAGTAATATTACTAAGCTTACTATTGAATCTAAAGGTAAAGCATTAAAGTCAGTTAACTCAAGTACTGATGTTGATGTTGATGACTTCTATTTCATTAGAATACTCTCTAACGACCTTGAAAATTCTCATTTAGTATACTTAGATTTATCTCTCGCACTTCTTGAAGATAATACTCTTCCATTCAGTGCCCTATATAATACAAGAAAGATTGAAAATCTTATACTTCCAACAAGCTGCGTTGCATTAGGGCAACAATCACTTATGAACTGCGGTGCAACTGAAATTACTATTCCACAATCAGTTACAGCGTTTGGTAATGGATGTCTATCTGGTGCGAATATTATCCACATTTCATCATATATTGAGCCAACTCAAGCAGAAAACATGGCATCTTGGACACAAAGTGCTGGTATCACTGAGATTACTCCGATCATCTTAGTTTCTAGAAACTTATATGATACATATGTAAAGAACCACGTTAATGCAGATGGTATTACATATACAAACAACTTCATGAACTT
This sequence comes from Gammaproteobacteria bacterium, assembly GCA_024691665.1. Classification (GTDB taxonomy): domain Bacteria; phylum Bacillota_I; class Bacilli_A; order Izemoplasmatales; family UBA1188; genus UBA1188. The sequence continues at coordinate 19,575 of JAILNJ010000060.1, forward strand.
CCTTTTTGTAGATGGTATTCTTGACCATTCTAAGAAGTATATTCTTGAAGT
>JAILNJ010000068.1 GCA_024691665.1 Gammaproteobacteria bacterium
CATTTATTGATAAACACTATAAAGAAGGAATTTATGAAGGTGAAGATAAATTTGCCTTTAAATATAATACTTTCGCATACGGCAATAAGGTTAAGATGGATACCTTTAAAAAGTATGGTGTACTCGCAGCCGCAGGGGATAGACATTTAGTAGAGTTCTTTCCAAATAATATGTATGCGAAAGATGAAGATACACTTAAAGAGAATGGTGTATTAATTACTCCTGTCTCATATAGAATTGATAATATGAATAAAAAGATTAATGAATCAATTCTTATGGCTCTAGGCAAAAAGGAAATTGAACTTAAAAGAAGTGATGAAGAAGCTATTGATATAATGAAAGCTTTACTAGGTCTTAAGACTTTAAAGACTAATGTGAACTATATCAATAATGGCCAAGTAGAATACTTACCACTTGGATCCCTTGTTGAATCGAATTGTATCTTTAGTGAAAACAGTATTAAACCTCTTAAGAGTAATAATCTTCCAAAAGAGGTTGAAGACTTTATTATAAGAAACACTCTAAACAACAACCTTCTTTATGAAGGTATTAAAGAAAGAGATTTAAATAAGACATTTGAATCTTTCAAGAATCAACCATTCTTAGATACTCTTACACTCGATGAAAAGAAGAGTTTATTTAAAGAAATGGTTTTAGGCACTAGAAAATATTTAGATGAGTATTACGATTTAAATAAATTAGATTTAATTTAAGGAGGTTTTATGAATATCATTGATAAATATATTGATTATTTAGTAGATAATTCTGCGCCTGATAAACTTCTTTGGAATAAAGAAGCTTTAACTCAAGGTAAGGCACCTAGCTGGAACTACATCGATGGATGTATGATGAACTGTCTACTTGAATTATCAAATATCACTAAAAATGATAAATATTATAACTTCGTAAAATCTTACGTGGACTATTTTGTCTCTAAAGACGGATCAATTAAAGGATATGAAATAGAAAAATATGCATTAGATGACATCTGCGCATCAAGAATTCTATTTAGTATCTATGAAAAAGAAAAAGATCCTAAGTATTTAGACGCAATTAAATTCACTTACTCTCAAATATTAAATCAACCTAAGACAAAAGAAGGCAACTTCTTCCATAAGAAAATCTATCCAAACCAAGTTTGGCTTGATGGATTCTATATGGTTATGCCTTTCTACACTAAATATATAAATATGTTTATGAATCGTGATTATAGTGATGTCATTCATATGTATAAGACAATGGATTCTCATATGTATGACCCTAAAATTAAACTCTATTATCACGGATATGATGAATCAAAAGAATCATTCTGGGCAAACAAAGTTACTGGACTTTCTAAGTCATTCTGGCTTAGGGCTGAAGGTTGGTTCTTAACTAGCTTAGTTGATATTTATGAAGATATCCTAAATATAGATTCAAGAGCTTACATTAAAGAACTCTACAATAAAGCTATTAAAGGAATCTTAAAATATCTAAATAAAAAAGAGAATATGTTCTATCAAGTAATTAATGAAGGAAAGAGGGAGGGTAACTATCTTGAAACTTCTGGAAGCTCAATGGTCGCATATTCAATTCTTAAAGCCGTAAGACTTGGAATCCTTCCTAAATCATATAAAAGGATTGGACTCAAGATCTTTAATGGAATTAAGAATAAATACTTAACTGAAAAAGACGGAACTATTTCACTTGGTGGAATCTGTCTAGTCGCAGGACTTGGTCCTGAAAATAATAAAAGAAGAGATGGCACATTCGAATATTATATAAGTGAGCCTGTGGTAAGTGATGAATCTAAAGGAATTGCCCCATTCATCATGGCTTACCTTGAGGTTAAGAGGCAAGAAAATGAAAATAGGAATTAGAGCTCATGACTTATATAAAGGTGATATAGATAGTCTATTTAAATCACTAAAAGAGAATGGATTTAACTATACTCAACTTGTTACTTATAAAGCTATTGAAGGCGATGATTCAATTCTATCTTTAGAAAAAGCTTTAAAGATTAAAGAAGTTGAAAATAAATATAAAGTTGAAGTCGCAATGCTTGGTGCATACTTCAACCCAGTTCATAGTAATAAGACTCTAGTTAGGTCAACTGTTGAAAGATTCAAAAGCCATCTTAAATACGCGAGTCTCGCAGGCGTAAAATATGTTGGATCTGAGACAGGCTCATACAATGATGATAAATGGACTTATAACCCTAAAAATAGAACTGAAGAAGGATATCTAGAATCATATAACGTATTTAAAGATTTAGTATTATACGCAAAAGATTTAGATGTGAACCTTGCTATTGAAGGCGCATATGGTCATGTGATGTATGAACCAAAAAGATTATTAAGACTCTTAAATGATTTAGACAAAGTAGCTCCTGGTAAGGTATCTATCATAGTTGATTTATATAACTACTTAGATATATCTAATCATGAAAAGAGATATGAAATATTTGATGAATGTTTAAACCTATTTAAAGATAGAATCGTAATATTTCATTTAAAAGATTACATAGTAAAAGAAAACAAGCTTGTTCAAGTAGGACTTGGAGAAGGTTTAATAGATTATTCAAAAATCATCCCAAAGATTATCACGAATAATCCTAATGCTTACTTAATATTCGAAGGAGTGTTAGGGGATGATATTAAAAAATCAAAAGAATATATAGAGAGGTTAATATATGGCACAAAATAAGGCAGTTGTTAAAGCTTTAAAAATACTTGAATACATTTCAAAATCAAAAGATGGAGTAACTCTATCTGAAATAGCTAAGGAACTTGATATGCCTAAAGCTACAACTTTTGATATTTTAAAAGCTTTATACCAAGAAGATGCAATTTATTATAAGAATGAGAAAACTAAGACTTATGTTATTGGTTCTAAGATGTTCACTATTGGTGAAAAATACATCAAGAACTCTAACTTCATTGAGTTCTCTCAAGAATTATTAAAAGACTTCGCTAATAAATATAATGCGACATGTTTTGCTACTAAGAGAATTGGTAGAACTATCTCATATATTTATAAATATGAAAGTCCAAGAGTAAGACTATTCACTGAAAGTGTCGGTGATGCATTCCCTCTTTATAATTCTGCCGCAGGTCTTACATTCTTAGCTTTCACTACTAATGAAAAGAGAAAAGACTTAATCGATAGAATGATTAAGAAAGATTTCAATGGTAACGCTAATGATTTAAGACTCAAAAAGATGAAAGAAGAGATTGAAAAGATTCAATCTGTAGGTTGCTACATCTCAAATGGTGTACACGATAAACTTACATTTGAAGTAGCTTGCCCTGTATTTAACTTCGAATCTAAAGAAAGCGGTGTTTTATACGCTAGTAGAGTAGTATTCGATGATAATGAAAGTGATCTTGAAAGTAAATGCATTAAAGAATTCACTAATATCGCTAAGACTGTGTCTAAGAGACAAGGGTATCAAGAATGAAAGAATATATAAAGATTAATGAAAACGATAATGTAATCATTGCTCTTTGCGATATGGTTAAAGGTGATCAAGTTGAAAACATTACTCTTCTTGAAGACATAAGAAGAGGACACAAGATCGCTTTAAAAGATATCAAAGTTAATGAACACATTATCAAATATGGTCATGTGATTGCTATAGCTACTAAAGATATTAAGAAAGGTTCGTGGGTTCACACTCATAACGTTAAGACTACTTTAGATAGTGAAGACAGAAAGTTCACTTATAACCCTAAGTTTAATGAAGTAAAACTAGAAGAAGATATTAAGGTTAAAGCTTACAAAAGAGATAATGGCCTTGTTGGAATTAGAAATGAACTATTCATAGTTCCAACTGTAGGCTGTGTTAATGGTGAGGCTAAAAACTTAGAAAAGAGATTCTTAAGTCTACACCAAGACTTATCTATTGATGGAGTACACGCTATCACTCATCCATATGGCTGTAGCCAAATGGGTGATGATAAAGAAAATACTAAAGAATCACTCGCTGACATTATTCTTAATCCTAATGCTGGTGGAGTACTTGTTATTGGACTTGGCTGTGAAGAAAACCAAATTGGTGAACTTGAAAAATGTTTAGGTTCATATAATCCTAAACGTATAAAGTTTATGGAAATCCAAAAAGTATTAGATGATGAAGAGGCAGGACTTAAACTTCTTGAAGAAATCTATTCTGAAATGAAGGATGATAAGAGAGAATTAGTTTCTTTATCTAACATAAGAGTTGGACTTGAATGTGGTGGCTCAGATGGTTTATCTGGAATTACCGCAAATCCACTAATTGGACTATTCAGTGATTTCATCATTAAACATGGTGGTACTACAGTTTTAACTGAAGTTCCAGAAATGTTTGGTGCTGAAGATGTTTTACTTAATAGATGTATTAATAAAGATGTTTACGACAAACTCTTATATATCATCGACGATTTTAAAGATTACTATAGAAGAAACAATCAAGTAATCTTTGAAAACCCATCTCCAGGAAATAAGGAAGGTGGAATTACAACACTTGAAGATAAATCTTGTGGATGCGTTGAAAAGGGTGGACAAAGTCCAGTAGTAGACGTGCTCGCTCATACTGAAAGAGTTAAGAAGAATGGACTAAACGTACTATCTGGCCCAGGAAATGATCTAGTCGCAACTACTGCGCTTATGATGAGTGGATGTCAATTAGTGTTATTCTCAACTGGTAGAGGTACACCGCTTGGTTCATTTATCCCAGTAGTAAAGATTTCTACAAACACAGATTTGTATAATAGAAAACCACATTGGATTGATTTTGATAGTGGATTAATTAATAACGATAATAAAGAAGAAGTATTAAAAGATTTCATTAAATATATCATTGATGTAATTGAAGGAAAACAAACTAAAGCTGAAATTAATGATATTAGAGAAATTGCAATATTTAAAAGAGGAGTTACTTTATAATGAAAAAGTTTTTAGGAGAAGACTTTACACTCGATACTAAAACTGCAAGAGTTTTATACGAGAAATACGCAAAAGATATGCCAATCATTGACTATCATTGCCACTTAGTACCAAAGGATATCTATGAAGATAGAAAGTTCAAAGATATTACTGAAGTATGGCTAGTTGATGGACACTATGGTGACCACTATAAATGGAGAGCTGAAAGAGCTAATGGTGTATCTGAAGAATTTATCACAGGAAATAAATCAAACAAAGAAAAGTTCTTTAAGTGGGCTGAAACAGTACCATATACAATTGGAAACCCACTATATATTTGGACACATCTTGAACTTAGACGTTATTTTGGAATAACTAAATTACTTTCAAAAGATACTGCGGAAGAAATTTGGAATGAATGCAATAAGAAACTTGAAACTCTTACTGCAAGACGTATGATTGAAATGAATAACGTTAAAGTAGTATGCACTACAGATGATCCTGTTGATTCACTTGAATACCATCTCTTAATGAAAGAAGATAAAACTTTAAAGTTTAAAGTTCTTCCAGCATTTAGACCTGATAAGGCAATCAATTTTGAAAATGAAGAATTCTTATCTTGGCTTAAGAAGCTTGAAGAAAGATGCGGTAAGAAGATTAATTCACTAGACGCATTCTTAAAATGCTTAAGTGATAGAATTGATTTCTTCCACGAAGTTGGTTCAAGAGTATCTGACCACGCACTTGATGAAGTGCTCTATCTTGATGCAACAGAAGATGAAGTAAAAGAAATCTTTAAAAAGAGATTAAACAATGAATCTTTAACTAAAGATGAAATAGCTAAGTATCATGGATTCCTCTTACTATTCTTTGGAAGAGAATATTCTAAACATTCTTGGGCTCAACAATATCACATTAGTGCTAAGAGAAACAATAACTCTAAAGCTATGAGAGAACTTGGTCCTGATACAGGATATGATTCAATCAATGATACTAATATCGTTCTAAGTTTATCTAAATTAATGGATAGACTTGATAGTGAAGGATCACTACCTAAGACAATTCTTTATTCATTAAACCCAAGAGACAACGTTACTCTTGCGACTTTATGTAACTGTTTCAATGATGGCAAGACTAGAGGCAAGATTCAACTTGGTTCTGGTTGGTGGTTCAATGATCAAAAACATGGTATGGAAGACCAAATGAAGACTTTATCTGATATGGGCTTAATCAGTAACTTTGTTGGTATGCTCACAGATTCAAGAAGCTTCCTTTCATATCCAAGACATGAATACTTTAGAAGAATTCTATGTAACCACTTCGGTAACCTAATTGAAAATGGTGAATACCCTAACAATATTGAATTTGTAGGACAAATTGTAAGAAATATCTGCTTTAATAACGCAAAAGAATACTTTGGAGTTGATGCATAATGAACCTTATATTTATAGGTGATTCTTTAATGCAATATAATGATGAATCTACCTATCCACAAACAGGTTGGCCTCAAGGACTAAAAGATTTTATTAAAGATGGGATTAAAGTATTAAATTTTGCCCACAATGGCGCAAGTACTAAATCTATTCAAGATCTTGGCTTCTACTCTAATGCAATAAACTCTATAGAAAAAGGTGACTATGTATTTATCAGCTTTGGACACAATGATGAAAAGGTTCAAAGCCCTGAAAGATATACAAGACCATTTAATGAATATCAAGATAATCTAAGAAAGTTTATTGATGAATCAAGAGAAAGAGGTGCAACTCCAATACTTTTAACTCCAATTTATAGAAGAATATTTAAAGATGGAGTAATTGCGGATGGCGTATTTGGTGAATACCCTAAGGCAATGAAAGAAGTTGCGAAAGAAAAAGATGTATATCTAATCGATATGACAACTCTGGTTAAAGACTTCTACTCAAAAGTAGGAGATGAAGCATCTAAGAGATTTGTAATGAACTTTGCTAAAGGAATATATGAGAATTACCCAGAAGGTAAAGAAGATAACACCCACTTAAGACCTGAAGGCGCAAAACTCATAGATACCATCGTATTAAAACAATTAGTAAAAGATAATCATTATTTAAAAACAATTATTAAAGACGAATTAATAAATAATTTAAATGAAAAGCAATATTATTAAGATTACACCAGATACATCGATATGTGATTCATTATCTAAGATAGGCAAACATATGCATAATGAATTACATATTATGCCAGGTGTATATCATGAAAAGATTAAAATCAAAGCTAATAATCTTAAAATTGTAGGAATAGGTAAAAAGGAAGATGTTGTCATTGAATATGATGATTATTCTAAAAAACTTCATGAAGATGGCCTAGAATACAATACTTTCAGGACATATACATTAATGGTTATAGGTAAAAACATTGAAATCGAAAACTTAACTATTAAGAATACATCTCCTGTAGGTAAAGAATATGGTCAACAAGTTGCGCTTCATTTAATTGGAGATAATATTCATTTAAGAAACGTGAATATAATGTCTCACCAAGATACTTTATTTTTAGGTCCTCTACCTAAAGATTTAGTTAAAAGGTATGAAGGATTCTTGAGTGTTGATGAAAGAATAATTCCTTTAAGAAGAAGAATCTATATTGATGATTCATATATTGAAGGAGATATCGATTTCATCTTTGGATCTGCAAATACTTACTTTAATAATACAGAGTTCCATTCGCTTAAAAGACCTGGATATGTATTTGCCCCATCCACTTATAAGAATAATTCTGGATTTACAGTTAATAACTCAATATTTACTGGAGAATCTAAAACTCCGAATGCATATTTAGCCAGACCTTGGAGAGAATATGCTAGGGTAAAGATACTAAATTCGAAATACGAGAATCATATTCATGATGAGGGGTTCTCAATCTGGGATGGTACAAATAGACATAAAACAAGTACATTTTATGAAGAGAATTCTTCCTATATTGATGGCCACAAGGCTGTTAGAGACAAAAAAGTTGTTCAATAATCGAAAATAGCCGTTCGACATTATGAACAATTTTGGCTAAAAAAGCTCCTAAAACGCCTAAAATCATATAAAACACTAAAAAATAATAAATTTTTTGTATCATTTGAAAAAATTGATGAAAAACTATTAGTTTTAATTTGATACAATAAGGTGTAAAAATATGCACAAATTTGCTTATTAATATTATAAATATTAAATAAAAGACATTGTAGTAAAATATATTTTTTGAAATAAAAAGCAAACGCTTTCAAAGAGGAAATAATAATGCCTAATTTAAAACTATGCAATATTAACAAAATATATCCAAACGGCTTCCAAGCTGTATATAACTTTAATATGGAAATTAAAGAAGGCGAATTCATCGTTCTTGTAGGTCCATCTGGTTGTGGTAAGTCTACAACACTTAGAATGATAGCTGGACTTGAAGAAATCTCTAAAGGTGAGTTCTATGTTGGAGAAAAGTTAGCAAACCAACTTTCGCCTAAACAAAGAGGAGTATCAATGGTATTCCAATCTTATGCCTTATATCCACATTTAAGTGTATATGATAACTTAGCGTTCTCACTCCAACTTGAAGGATTAGATGCTGAAACAATAGATGAAAAGGTTAGAAGAGTAGCTGAAATCTTAGGACTCTCTGATTACTTATTTAGAAAACCTAAAGCATTATCAGGTGGACAAAGACAAAGAGTTGCAGTAGGAAGAGCGATTATTAGAAAAGTTGATATCTTCCTAATGGATGAACCTCTATCAAACTTAGATGCTAAACAAAGAGTATCTATGAGAGCGGAAATTATAGACTTACATAGAAAAGTTGGTGCAACTACAATCTATGTAACACATGACCAAACAGAAGCTATGACAATGGCTGATAGAATTGTCATTATGAAAGATGGTCATGTACAACAAATTGGTACACCTAGAGAATTATATTTTGAACCAGCTAATACATTCGTTGCAGGATTCATCGGAGAACCTCCAATGAACCTCGTAAAAGCAGAAGTTAAGGATGGTAAAGTTATTATCCCAGGTTCAGATGCATCTTATGATTTAAAAGATGTTCATGACAATGAACTTGAAAACCAAGAAATATTCTTTGGTGTAAGACCAGAACATCTTAAAGTTCAAAGAAAGAATGAAGGCATGATTGAAGTTCACACTACAGTGGAACTTACAGAAATGCTTGGAGATAATTCTAACATGTATCTTAAATGGGGATCAAATAATATTATTTCTAAAGTAGATCCACATGAAGTATCTAAGGTTGGAGAAGAAGTAACATTATACGTTCAAAAGAAGAATATATTCTTATTTGATAAAGATGGAAATTCTTTAATGAAATAGAGGCGTACTATGAAAAACGCAGCATTAACTAGATATCGAATAATCGATGTCATTATCTTTACAGCAATAGTAGCTCTCGCAGAATACTTATTAAGTTTTGCATCTAACTGGCAAGCTTTAGCGAACTATACATTATCACTAGTACTCGCAGTAAGCTTAATCATGATGATGAGATGGGACTATCTTGCAGTAATTCCAATTTTAGTTGGTTCAGCTATATTCGTTCTAGCTAACCATGGCTCATGGCAAAACTACATTATTTATATAGGTGGTAACCTATTTGTCTTAATAAATATGCTTTACTTCTTAATGGGAAAAGATAAGATTAAGAAACTACCATATTTATTACTTTATATAATAAGCGGCTATCTATTGATCGCATTCGGTAAATCAATAGCGTGCTTATTAATACTTAACCTTGATTTCTTCAGTACTTTATTAAGTGTTATGTTTGGAGACATAATAAATTTAATTCTCGCATTATTTATTGTAATAATAATGAGTAAACAAAAAGGAGTATTTGAAGACCAAAAAGCATACTTAAATTCTATTAAGGAAGAAGAATATAAACAAAAGTATTCTTTAGAAGACTTAAAGTAAGGAGAAAGAATATGAAGTCATTATTTAAAGGTGATGATTTTCTAGTATTCAATCCTGAAACTGGGCTCTATGAAAAAGATCCAGAGCAACAGGTCAGGGATGATGTAGAAAAACATTATTGGAAAAACAATTTATTCACAATTCTCAAAGATTGGCGACTTTATGTAATGCTATTACCAATGATCTTTATTTTCTTCTGTTGGAGATATCTTCCAATGTATGAGCTTCTCGCAAGCTGGAAAATAAACTTAACTGGTACTAACAAAGTAGCTGAACAAGATTGGATTGGATTTAACAATTTCTATACTCTAATGTTTGGAACTTATAGTGCAAGCTTCTGGCAAGCATTTAGAAATACATTTGTATTAAGTTTCTATGGATTATTATTTGGATTCCCAGTACCAATTATCCTCGCTTTATTCTTTAACGAAATTAAGTCAGATAAATATAGATCTGTTCTTCAAGTCTTCTCATATCTTCCTAAATTTATCTCGACAGTTATTATTACAACACTTGTGTGGTTCCTCCTTGGCCGTAAAGGAATAGATGCAACTGCACAACCTGGTGTAATTTCAAGATTACTCACAGTACTTCATATTGTTCCTAAAGAAATTGCTGAATCAGGAATGATGTACCAACCAAATTACTTTAGAGCAATATACATTATGACAGGAATCTGGGAGGGTGCCGGATATGGCTCAATTGTATACTTCTCAGCCGTCATAGGTGTTAATCCAACAAGTTATGAAGCAGCCCAAATAGATGGAGCAGGCAAGATGGCTCAAATGAGATATGTAGTTCTTCCTGCGATGCTCTCAACAATTATTATTATGTTAATTGTAAGAATTGGATCCTTGCTATCTATAGGATATGAACAGGTACTCCTTATGAGGCATAATAATACACTTGTTACTGCTCAGGTTATATCAACGTTTGCGATAGACCTTAAGGATAGCGCAAACACTAACTTAGCAACAGTACCTGAATTAATCAATAACGTAACGAGTATGCTACTTGTTATAGGCGCTAACGTCATAAGCCGTAAGGCTTCTGATACATCACTATATTAGGAGGCTTTAATTATGAAAAGAAAATTAGAAGTCTCTGAACTAATATTCAAAATATTTGCATATACATTCCTAACTATATTTGCACTATTATGTTTGTATCCATTCCTATATACAATCTCAGGTGCAATAAGTGGAAGAGAATATGTAGATAACAACCAAATTATTTTAATTCCAAAAGGAATTCAATTCGAAGCATTTAAGATAGTGTTTAAAGATAACCAATTCTGGAGTGCTTATGCAAATACATTATTCTTAACATTCTTCGGAACAATATTCTCAATGTTTGTCGCAATACTTGGTGCATACGCATTAAGTAAGACAAGATTACTATTTAGAAAGGAATTCAATTTCTTCTTAGTATTCACTATGTGGTTTAGCGCAGGTGTAGTACCACAATTCTTAAACTATACTGCAACTCAAAATATTTTCTATAGTATTGGAATATCTGATGATAAATGGTTAGTCGTTATAGCTATGGGTATGGCAGCCATGAACATCATCTTACTTAGAAATGCCTTTGAAGGCGTACCAAAAGAAATAGAAGAAGCAGCATTCGTTGATGGAGCTAATGAACTTCAAGTATTAACAAAAGTTTACTTACCTATGAGTAAATCAGCTTTAGCAACAGTTGGACTATTCTTCGGTATCTCAAGATGGAATGGTTACTATTGGGCAAGAACAATGATTAAAAACATTAATGAGTGGCCTATACAAGTATACATCCGTGATTTCTTAGAAAACACAATCTGGAATACAGATATCTCTGATATCAGTGTTAATGTATATTCTCAAAACTCACTTATGTATGCGATGGTTATCTGTGCGATTATCCCAATTCTAATCATCTATCCATACATTCAAAAATATTTCGCTAAAGGTGCAAACCTTGGTGGAGTTAAAGAATAATTAAATAATAATAAAGATAAAATACAAAAAACATTAAAAGGAGACAAAATGAAAAAAAGAATTTTATCATTATTAGTTCTTTTACTCTCAGCAGTCATCTTAGTTGGTTGTACTAAGACTACAAAAGCCGGAAACACAACAACTACTAAGAAGAACAACCAATCTTCTAACACAGAAGTTAAAAAATTAGTTTACGCTGATGGTACTGAATTAAAATTAGCTGTAGGACATAACAATGCTTCTACAACAATTACTTTCGCTGATGCTAAAATTGTTGGCGAAGGTCTTACACTCGCTGACGGTAATACTTATCACGTTAACGATTTAAAACCTGTATGGGCTGAACTTCAAAATAGACTCAAAGTTAAATTTACAAACGTATTCGGCAACCAAGAAGTAAAGAACGAATATGCTGCATGGAAGAATCTTGAATTCCAAGGCGTAGACGTTGTTGTTGGTAACGCTTCTGATATGGCAGCTGATGGTAAACTTGGAAAGATCGTAGATTTATCTCAATGGTTAGATTATATGCCTAACTTCAAGAAGTTCTTAGAAGATAACCCAATTGTTTACTTATCAGTAGTATCCGATGTTAAGACTGGTGCTATCTACTATGCTCCATACTTCGATGGTTATGACGATATTGAAAAATATTTCTTAATGAGAATTGACTGGGTTGAAAAGTTACTCGATGGTGAAGGTGCTTTCACTGCTACTGAATCTGATACTGTAGCTACTATCTTTGGCACTACACTTGGAACTTACACTCCATATATGCCTGAAACTGGAACTATCGCTCTTGAAAGCTTATCAGCTGATGGCAAATCTACTCAAACTATCACTAAGAACTTTGGCACAACTTATGGCAACATCGCTAAATATATGAACGAACATTTAACTGCTACATCTACAGGTGTTGATGCTGTTAATATGTTAAGAAATTATATTGATGCTGCATACACTGGTGTTTATGGTACTAAGAGAAGCCAACTCTTCACTGGCTATAACGCTTGCTGGGATGTTGATGAACTCGTTGCATTACTCAGATGTGTTAAATTAAATACATTTGCTTTAACTGGCCAAAACACTAATAAAGTTACTGCTATTTATCCAAGAGAATATTTATTAAATAGAACTTCTGATTTATTATCTTTCACTCAACTCTTTGGTGCTAGAGGTTATGAATCAAGAAACGATTATTTATATTTCAATGCTAAAGGCGACTTAGTAGATGCTAGACAAGATGAAACTTTAACTGCAGCAGTTGGTAAATTAAACCAACTCTACAAAGAAGGTTTAATCCTTGCTGATTTCGATACAGACGTAACTAGTGGTGTAGCTGTTAATAAATATATGGCTCAAAACAACCTCGGTTTCATGATGTATGATTATCTCCAAACTCAATGTATCTATAACAATGATTCAAATACTACAACTAAGGCTCCTGATTACAACTTCACAGCTGTTATGACTCCAGTTGCTAAGTATCAAGATGGAACTGAAGGTGGAGTATACATGAGATTTACTGAATCTTGGAGATCTGTAAAGACTAATGGTTGGTGTATCCCTGCAACTTGTACAGGAGAAAAGCTCCAAGCTGCTCTCGCATTATTCGATTATATGTATAGTAAAGAAGGTAACGTCCTTATGTCATTTGGTCCAAGCGCATGGCAAACTGGTAAAACTATCACTTATAAAGGTGAACAAGTTCCAGAATTAAATGAAGCTTGCTTAAATGAATTATGGACTAAAGCTGGTGGTAACTATACTAACTATGCAAGACAATACTTAGGTTCAACTCTTCCAGTTGGTTTCGTTAAGAACCAAGGTATGGAATATCAATGTACTACTGAAAAAGGTAAAGCTGGTGGTGAAAAAGTATCTGTAGCAATCGCTGCTGGAGTAATCAAACACGTTTCTCCAGAAATCAAGGAAAATTTATTCTACACTATGGTACCTACAGTTCTTCCAACAACAAAAGAACAAGATACATTACTTGCTAACTATGCCGCACTCGAAAAACTTTATTCTAAGCAAAAGAATAAATACAACATCTATATCGAAGTAATTAAGAATGGATTTGGTTCAGGTGTAGCTTTAAATAACACATTCATTACTACTATGCCAGCTGATGCTGCAAGCTTAGTTACTGAGTTCAAGAAGAACCAAGGTGGAGCTGCTTACACATTAGTTAAGATCCAAGCTTGGAACAGCTTACTCGAATTCTATAAGAATAGATAATAATTATTAAATTAGCACTGTAAGGTGCAAAGCAAGACTCTGGAGGGCTTAGCCCCTCCAGGGTTAACTATCATAAAAGAGGCGATATTATGAAAATACAAATGAAGATACAAAAAATAATATGTTTCCTTGCATTATTTGCAAGTGCTTTCGCCTTCATATTTTCTTTAGGTGTATCTACAACAGTTTATAACTTAAATCAAACAACTGCATTTATGCCAGGCGTAATCGCTGATGGATATTATGATGCAGTTCAAGAATTTAACCATAAATACGTACTTGAGTGTATTGGATTAATTGTTTTGGCTGTATTATTATTCATCACTCAAACAAGTAAAAGAAGAAACTATTATGTTTCAAATTATGTAGCTATCTTAGCTTTTACAGGCTATTCTTTATTTGTAGCTATTACATCACTTCAAACTCTTCAAGGATTTAAAGAAACATTCTTAAATGAAACAGATTTTGAAATGTGGAAGATGATCCATGAAATGATTGATGCGGTACGTTATACAGAATCAACATTCTGGTTTGATATCAACATGATTATGTTAATCATTGTTGTTATTGCATCAGCTCTATTGGTTTTAAACTTAGTGTGGAAAATTGTGCTTATGGTAAATGAAGCAAAGCTTCTTAAGAAATCAGAAGAAGCTAGAAAACTAAACGAGGAGGTAAAATAATGAAGAAAAATCTTACTCAAGAAGAAATTCTTCTTAATAAACAAACCTCTTTAGAAAAAATGAAATATAAGAGAGACAATATGTCATTTATATTTGCTCTTTTAGGTTTAGTTTTTAATGTGCTTTATTTCTTTGCTTTATATAAAAATAACGGAAACTTCTATTATAGTTGGAAGATGGGAATTTCTGTATTATACAACTTATTATTTATGTTATTCACATTCTATTCAGCACAAGAAGTAAAAGGATATCATAGAAACTTTGGAATTCTATTATTTTTACTTGGTGTAGGACAAATTGTTAGAATGTTTGTTTATCCAAAACAAGCTTTAGCTGCTGAAGCTCTTGAACCTAAAGCTTATACTTTATTAATAATCTATTTATCTATTTCTGCAGCCTTCTTAATCGCGGGTGGCATAGTAAGCGTAATTAAGAGTACAATTCTTAAGAATTACGTTAAGAAAGAAAGTCAAAAGGAGGTAGTGTAGATGTCAACAATGTCTTTAAAAGGCGTAAATAAAATTTACGACAATAATGTACAAGCTGTTTATGATTTCAATCTAGACGTTAATGATGGCGAATTTGTTGTACTTGTTGGACCTTCTGGTTGTGGTAAGTCTACAACTTTAAGGATGATTGCTGGTCTTGAAGATATCACTTCAGGAAGCTTAGTTATTGATGAAAAGGACGTTACCCAAACGCCTCCAAAGGATAGAGATATCGCTATGGTATTCCAAAACTATGCACTTTATCCTAATATGACTGTCTATGATAATATGGCATTCAGCTTAGTGCTCAGAAAAGAAAACTCTAATGTTATTCATAGAAAGGTTATGGCTGCGGCTGAAATCCTAAACTTAAAATCTCAATTAAACAAAAAACCAAAAGCTTTATCTGGTGGACAAAGACAAAGAGTTGCAATTGGTCGTGCAATCGTAAGACATCCTAAAATCTTCTTATTTGATGAACCTCTATCTAATCTAGATGCGAAGTTAAGAAACTCAATGAGAAGAGAATTACTCCTACTCCATCAAAAGTTAAATGCGACAATCGTTTATGTTACACATGATCAAATTGAAGCATTAACTTTGGCTGATAAGATTGTGTGTATGTCTATGGGCTATGTTCAACAAATTGGTACACCACTAGAACTTTATGATCACCCAGCTAATCTATTTGTTGCGGGATTTATTGGTCTTCCATCAATGAACTTTGTAGATTCAAAAGTATTTGATGGTTATATTGAAAATGAATATTTCAAGTTAAAACTTGATGAAAAGAATAATGAACTCTTAAAAGATTATAGAGGAAAAGAAATTGTTTTTGGTATTAGACCTGAAGATATCACAGAAGAAGGGGATACTAAACTTACTGTTACTGTGAATGAAAACCTAGGTCAAACAACTTTAGTTCATGGTGTAATTAAAGATAAGAAGTTTGTATGTAAATTTAAGAGATGGGCTACATACAAAGAAGGCGATGTAATTAATATTGGATTTAAACAAGATAAGTTACATTTCTTTGACAAAGAAACTACAAAGGCAATCGAGGCATAACTATGGAAAAACAAGAAAAGAAACCTCTAAAATTTGGCGCTAAAGTTAAAGAATTCTTTAGAAAAAGATTAGTTTCACTTAAAGTTAATACTCATATCATTCCATTAATCTTTATGATTGTAACAATGTTAGTATTTAACCTAAGTCTTACTAAATTCTCTAACTCTACCGCGGTTATCAATGTTCCAGGCATGGGCTTTGTAACATTCATTATTGTCCTTTGTTCATATCTTTCAATAATTACTTATTTAAGTGCTTATCCAAGACATCAAAAGACAAGATTATTCTCAATCATCGTTACTATCGTTATGTTAGTCGCATCAATTGTATGTGATGCATTGTATCATTACTACATTAGATACGGAACTGAAATTAAGGAAGGTGCAATTGAACCAACTGCATTCACAATTACCGCATCAAATGTATGTATAGTTCACATTATATTACTTTCAATCTCAATTTTATTAATCGTTACTCTTCCAATTTATAAGAAGTGGTTAAATAAGATTAATACTAAAGTTGAGACTGATGAAATCAAAATCGATAAAATTGATTTATCAAATGAATAATACTAAAATAAACATAACCGACAAACCGGTTATGTTTATATTTATAAGACTATGGCAAAAAGAAAAGATGATACTCAAAAGGAAGAACAATTAGCTGATTACTATGAGCTTAAGACTGAAGCCGCAGAAGAATTAGCGAAAGTTTATACTGAAGAAGAAAAGAAAGAACTTGATAAAAAGACTGAAGTTAAGCCTGGCGAAAAGAGACCTTATAAGGTTGACTTTTTTGCGCGTATCCCAGCCTCTATCAAAGTAATCTTCGCAAAGTATTGGACCTTCGGAGTAATCTGTTATTTCTTTTATTGGGGTTTAGGCTATTATATTTCTAATCTTGAAAACCTAACTTTAATAGTAGGCCTTGCGACAGGTATTATAATGGATATCTTTGTCACAAGCGCATTCCTTCACTTTGAATCAGATAAGAAGGAGTTCCATCCATATCTTTTAGTCCCAGTTCCATTTAAAAAGATTTGGAGTTTCCCAATCAATATTGTGGTATACACAGGTGAGGCATTTGGAGTATATGGAGTGTATTATTTAATCAATAGATTAATTGAATTATCTAAAGGACTTGAACCTGGCACTGCACCACTCAGTGTTGAACCACTCCTATATGGATTAATTGCCCTCTTTATAGATGCGATTATAATCGCTTTTAAAGATTTAATTATATTTATCATAAGAAGACTTAAAAACTCTATTAAAGCCAAAAATAATGGCTCTAAGGAGGAAATAAAAGAATGAGACATTAAGCCTCATTCTTTTTATTTATTAATTTTATTAATAACACACCTGGAATAGTACCAATACTATTACCTATAAGACATATAGCTATATTGATGAAAGCTCCCCACATTCCCCAAACATTTCCTATTGTGAAATAAAACATATTTGCGACAACGTGTTCAAATCCTGCGAATACAAAGAGGAAGATGAAGAAGAATAAGACAATTATACCTTTAGGTTTTAGCCTATTCATATTAAATCCTTTTACCGCAAGGTATACACATACTCCACAGAAAACAGATTTTAAGAAGATAGAGAGTCCATCATTAAATGTTTCAATAGTTGTTTTAGCTTCGGCTATTTGGAAGGCTCTATCCATTATTTCTCTTGCGCCTAATAATCCATCAATTATAAGCATTGATATAAGACCAATAATGATTGAACCAATTAAGTTTCCAATAAACATAATTGGAAGACTAAGATAGAATGATTTTTCTTGTTTCTCTTCAAAGATGAGCCCAATCTTACCTGTATATAAATGAAGGCCAAATGTACATACTATAAAAAGACCGATAGGGAATAGTAATGCACCAATTGCTTTACCTAAATCACCACTAATATATGTAGTTGAAATAATGAATAGGAAACCACCGAGTCCAATTGCGATACCCGCAAGGATTCCCATAAGTAAACTGTATAATAATTTCTTTGCCATAAAAACCTCTTTT
>JAILNJ010000102.1 GCA_024691665.1 Gammaproteobacteria bacterium
ATAGTTTGAAATAATTAACCCTTTGGGGTAAATTATTTATAGTAAATAAAATAAATTTGGACTTAAGCCTATTCAAATTTATTCAAGATGTATATATATGATCTCAAATTTTATTAAAACAATAATGGAAGAAGACTTAAAGAGTGGTAAACACGATAAGATTATCACAAGATTTCCTCCAGAACCAAATGCATATCTTCATATTGGACATGCAAGAGCTATTATAACTAACTTTGAACTTGCGAAATGTTTTGATGGTGATACTATTTTAAGATTCGATGATACAAATCCAGCAAAAGAAGAAAAGAGATTTATGGATGCGATCATTAATGATATTAAATGGCTTGGTTATACTCCAAAACGTGTAACTTTTGGTAGTGACTATTTCGACGAAGATTATAATCTCGCAGTTAAACTCATCAAAGAAGGCAAAGCTTACGTTGACGATTTAACTAAAGATGAAATGAAAGAATATCGTGGTACATTAACTGAACCAGGGAAACCATCTCCTTATAGAGACAGATCAGTTGAAGAAAACTTAAAGCTCTTTGAAGAGATGAAAGAAGGTAAATATGCTCCGGGTGAAAAGACATTAAGACTTAAGATTGATATGTCTTCGTCTAACTTAAATATGAGAGACCCTGCGATTTATCGTATTATTGATAAAGAACACGCTCATACAGGAGATAAGTGGAAAGTATATCCTCTATATGACTACGCTCATCCACTACAAGATGCATTTGAAGGAATTACTCATTCACTCTGTTCACTTGAATATGTTGAACATAGACCTCTATATGATTGGGTAATCGATAATACCAATCCTCCATCAATCCCAAGACAAATTGAATTTGGAAGACTCAATATCGAAGGCACAATTCTATCTAAGAGATATTTAAAAGAACTCGTAGATAAAGGTTTAGTATCAGATTATGATGACCCAAGAATGCCGACTCTCGTAGGTCTTAAGAGAAGAGGATTCACTCCTGAATCAATTAAAGAATTCGTATTAAGTACTGGACTGTCTAGAATTAACTCAGAAATTCCATTCAACTCTATTGACCATTTCTTAATGGATGATTTAAAACTTAAAGTAAATAGAAGAATGGCTGTGTTAAATCCAATTAAAGTTATTATTACTAATTATCCTGAAGATAAGATTGAATACTTTGATTTCCCTAATAACCTCGAAAACGAAGAATTAGGTTCAAGAAAGATTTCATTCTCTAACACTTTATATATTGAAAGAGAAGACTTCGTTCCTGAAAAACCAAATAATAAGTTTAAGAGATTATCTCTTGGCGCAGAAGTAAGACTTATGGGTGCATACTTCATTAAAGCTGAATCATGTGACTATGATGAAAATGGAAACGTAACTACAATCTACGCAACATATGACAAAGAGACTTTATCTGGTTCAGGATTCAACGCAAGAAAACCACAAGGTACAATTTCTTACGTTGATGCGAAGACTTGTAAGAAAGCTAAATTCAATTTATTTGAATCATTACTTAAAGAAGATGATAATGCCGATCTTCCACTTGAAGAAAGAATTAATCCTGAATCTTTAAAAGTAGTAGAAGGATTCGTTGAAAGCGCATTTGATTCTACTCCAGAAGTTAAATGCCAAATCATGAGAAATGGTTACTATTCAAATGATTATGAATCAAAAGAAGATTCAATCGTTGTAAATAGAACTGTTTCATTAAAACAATCATTTAAATAGGATGGTCTAACCATCCTTTTAATTTAAAGGAGCATTATGAAAAAGATATTTGTAGTATCTAGTATAAATATGGATCTTACTATTAACGCACCTAGAATGCCTAAAGAAGGTGAGACAGTGGAAGGTGATTCATTCTTTATCTCTCCAGGAGGTAAAGGAGGTAATCAAGCTGTCGCATGTGCTAAGGCTGGTTGTGAGACATATTTAATCACAGCTTTAGGTAATACATTTAAAGATGAACTTTTAAATAGCTTAAAAGATAACAATGTCCATACTGACTATATAGATACAGTGGATAACCTATCTAGTGGTATCGCAATCATCACTTTAAAAGACAATAATAATAGAATAATAGTTGATAAAGGATCTAATAATTCTATTACTAAAGAATTAATTGATAAGGCATTATCTATTGCGAAAACTGGCGATATTCTTATTTGTGGTTATGAGATAAATATTGATGCGACTGATTATGCATTACACGCCGCAAAAGAAAAAGGAATGATTACTATTTTAAATCCTTCTCCAGTATTTGATAGAATAGATTTATTTGAGTTAGTAGATTACTTAATTCTTAATGAAGTTGAGACTGAATACTATACAGGAATCAACCCAGCCAACAAGAAGAAAGAAGTTAAATCATTAAAGCTATTAAGTGAATTATGCAAAGGTAATGTAATTATTACTCTTGGTGGAAATGGTTCATCAACTTTGATTAGTAATGAATACGTTCATATTGAATCATATTCAAATAGACTTGAGGTAGTTGATACAATTGCCGCAGGTGATACATATCTTGGATACTTCGCAAGTAAGATTGTTGATGGATCAAACTTAGTAGATGCACTTAAATATGCATCATGTGCATCAGCCCTTGCCGTATCTAAAAGAGGTGCACAAAAATCTATTCCTACTAAAAAGGAAGTAGATGAATTTATTAAAAAAGAAAATATATAAAAAATAAAGGTGAGCCAATTGGTTCACCTTTTATACTTCATTTATAATTGTATAAATCTTAGGTCTTAGTTTAGTTAAAGAGAAGATTTGTTCTGAGAGCTTTTGTTGCATTTCTTCTTTAGCGTCTTTTACACTACCCTCAACTGGTTTACTGAAGAATTCAGTTACGAATTGTTCAATTCCTTTGAAGATATTCTCATTATCTTTTGCGTATAAGAATCCTTTAGATATTACAGTAGGTTTAGTTTGAATTACTTTATCAGGATTTAAAGTAACTACAATACTAATCATACCTTTATTTGATAATTCTTTTCTTTCTTCCTTAACTTCAGTATTGATACCACCAATATCCATACCATCAATTAGGATTTCTCCGGCTTGAACTTTAGTAGATAATACTTTAGCTCCGTCCGCATTGAATGTGAGTACTCTACCATTATCAAGAATAAATACATTTCTTGGATCTATTCCACAATCAATTGCGGTTTGAGCGTGAGTCTTAAGCATATAGTATTCACCATGCATAGGCATGAAGTATTTAGGACGAAGAAGTTTAATTAATAGCTTTTGTTCATTTTGTCCGGCGTGACCTGATGCATGTACGTCATTAAATGATGATCTAACTATTACATTGGCTCCGGCTTTTGTAAGTAAGTTAATTACGTTATCAATTTCAGGAGAGTTACCTGGGATTGCACTAGATGAGAAGATTACTGTGTCGTCTTCTTCAATCTTAATTAACTTATGCATACCATTAGCTATTCTAGTTAAGGCAGCCATAGGCTCGCCTTGTGTACCTGTACAAATGATAGTGATTTTATCTTTATCATATCTATCAAGATCTTTTTCAGTAATAATATCATCCATTGATACGTTGATATAACCTAAGTTCTGACCAATTTCTAGGATATGTTCCATAGAACGACCCACAACGCAGATCTTTCTACTATTTTTAATAGATGCTTCAATGATTGAGTTGATTCTCATTACGTTTGATGCGAATGTCGCAATGATAACTCTACCTTTAACTTCTCTAAATAAGTCTTTGATTGATTCAGCAACGTTTCTTTCAGATACTGAAAGTCCAGTGACTTTTGAGTTAGTTGAATCAGACATAAGAAGAAGAATTCCTCTTGTGCCTAGTGCACATAGTTTTCTATAGTCCGCATCTTTTCCTACAGGCGTAAAGTCAAACTTGAAGTCACCAGTAGAAACTATTTCACCATATGGAGTATCTATTACTATTCCAAATGAGTCAGGAATTGAGTGAGCCATTCTAAACATAGATACTGATAAGTAATTAAACTTAATCTTTTCAAATTCACTCATTTCATAAATATTTGCAGTTAGTCCTGGATGGTCATCGATTTTCTTCTTAATTAGTTCGATAGTTAAGCCATAAGAATAAATTTTAGGAATTTTAACTTGTTTTAAAAGATATGGGATAGAACCGATATGGTCTTCATGGCCATGGGTAATAAATAATCCTTTAATCTTATCTTGGTTTTGAATTAAATACGAAAAATCAGGAATAATATAATCTATTCCGTAACTATCTTCTCCCGGGAACAATATGCCTGAATCTATAATGATGATTTCATTTCTATATTCGATGCAGTACATATTTTTACCAACTTCATATAATCCGCCCAAAGCGAAAACTTTTAAATCTGAATTATTATTACTATTTACATTCTGCATGACTATCACCTACAAAGATTATACTATAAAATATCATATTATTATGATAAAATTATGTGAAAAAGGTTTAAGTATGAAAAAAAGAGTATTATTTTACACAATTCTTTCACTACTACTCGTGGGAGTGATTGCGACAACCATTCTATCTGTATATTTTTTAAAAGAATTTAAGGCTGCATCATCGTTTGATACATACAATTTTATTATGATGATTGCGTTTATTATCTTAACTATTGGACTATTTGTTGGAATGTTTATTATATTTGTAAAACTCATATCATTAAAAGGAGGAAAGAAAGATGAAAAGAATAGCTAAGTTCTATAAAGTATCATTATGTGATGAAATAAAAGATTACTATAACGATATTATTCTTCCAAAAAGGGCTACTAAAGCTTCAGCTGGATATGATATCTATCTTCCTTATGATTTAGTGGTTAATCCTAATATAACAGTTAAAATTTATACTGGAGTTAGATGTAAGATTCATGAAGATTATGTATTAATGATCTTCCCAAGAAGTAGTTTAGGTTTAAAATATAAATTCACTTTAGATAATACCGTAGGCATTATCGATAGTGATTACTATAACGCTGATAATGAAGGTCATATAATTCTTTCAATGACTAATCATTCAGATAAAGTATTATCTTTAAAGAAAGGAGACAGAATCGCTCAAGGAATATTCTTAGAATATGGAATTACTGAAGATGATGAAACTTTAACTGAAAGAAAAGGCGGAATAGGGTCTACAGGAAAATAATAATAAGGTCACCGGAGAACATGTGCCGTAGCACAATAGTTGATTAGGTGTCGAGTGAGCTCGGATATAATGGTTAAAACCATTTTTCCGAGCTTTTTATATATAGGAGGAAATATGAAAGTAACATTAAAACCATTAAAAGAAAGTGATAGAGATCAGTTTATTAAAGATAATCAAAGAGCTTTTAAATATGGTGCATTAGAAGAATTCGGTTTAAGAGATAACCACTATGAAGAAGAAGGTGAAATAATCTCAAGAAAAACTATTGAAGATTCTATAGATAATGGAGTTGCCTATAGAATACTTGATGATGGAGTAATTATGGGTGGTTTAGTATTAAATATAGATAATAAAACTAAACATAATCATCTAGATTTATTGTTTATTAATCCAGAATGTCATAGTAAAGGTATAGGATATAAGGCTTGGTGCTTAGTAGAAGAATTATATCCAGATACATTGGTTTGGGAAACTGTAACTCCATATTTTGAAAAAAGAAATATACATTTCTATGTGAATAAGTGTGGTTTTAGTATTGTGGAATTCTATAATAAATATCATAAAGATCCAAATATGATAGAAGATGCTCAAGATGATGAGGATGATGAAATGTTTAGGTTCATCAAATATATGAATAAATAATTAATTGGTAGAATAACACTGAAATAGGCGATAGACTCATTCTATCGCCTATTTATAACTTATTTTGAATACAAATTTATCACATAAAACACAAATAAATAAAGTATAATATATGTATAAACATATATCAAAAGGAGATTCTTATGAAGACAGTAACAGTACTTATTGCGGATGATGAAGCTAGAATAAGAGGCTTATTATCTCAATTTTTTCAAAAGAAACTAGGCTATAAAGTGGTTGAAGCTGAAGATGGTGAAGAAGCTCTTGAAAT
>JAILNJ010000051.1 GCA_024691665.1 Gammaproteobacteria bacterium
TTCAATATTATATTCAGGAATAATACCTTCTTTATACTCTCTTTCTTTAAATACTTTAGTCACTTGAATAGATTTAAAGTCTTGGTCATACTTTCCTACTAGTACAACTTCATCGCCTACTTTTAAAGTATTCTTAAGGAAGGTCATATTAAACGCTACAGCGTTAATAACTAATCCTTCGTATACTACTTTAAAAGATATTTTAATTACTTTCTTAAGTCTTTGAAGTTCTGGAGCTTCAGATATAGTACACTTAAGATTCATTTCATTAAACATATCAAAGTCAGTTAAATGATACTCTATATAGTTTTTAGGCACAAAGTATAGTAAAGACTGGATATCATCGATACCCTCATTTTTAAGTATTTTAAGTGTTTTGTCGCCTATGCCTTTTATATTCTTAAGTTCCATAGTCCTTTATTAGAAAAAGAAATTCTTTCTTTTCCAAAAGAATTTCTATTCAACTTCAATAATATATGAGTAAATCTTTTGACCGCCGTCAAAGATTTGAACTTCGAGATCAGGATAAGTTTCATTAATGAATTGTTGGAGTTCATTAATTTCTTCTTCCTTAACACCGATACCATAGAAGAGTGTAAGCATGTAAGATTCATTAGTAATCATTGAAGATACTAAATCTTTAACTGAATCAAATCTTGATTGAACTGAGTTAATGATTTGACCATCAAGAATTGAGATATAATCACCCTTATGTATTTCAAGACCGCTTGATACACTGTTTCTTGTTGCGTATGTAACTTCACCAGATCTAATAGATTTGATCTTAGCTTCCATTTCTTTAACGTTGTTAGATGCTTTTTCAGAACCATCAAATGCAAGAAGTGAAGCATATCCTTGTGGGATAGTCTTAGCTGGAACAATTACAATATGTTTATCATTAATTAAAGCCTTAGCTTGTTTTGCTGATAATAATACGTTCTTATTGTTAGGGATGATATAAATATCATCAGCATTAACTTTATTAACTGCTTTAATGAAGTCCTCAGTAGATGGGTTCATAGTTTGACCACCATCAATAATTACTGATGCACCGAGTTCAGTGAAGATTTCTTTTAAGCCCTTACCGTTAAGAACTGAGATAATTGCATAAGGTACTTTTTCTTTGAAAGACTTTTGAGAAGTTTCTTTCTTTACCTTCTTTGCAGCAAGTGAAGAGTTTTCTTCAGTTTGAACTGCCATATTGTCAGCCTTAACTAAACATAATGCACCATATTGTTGTGCGAATGTAAATACATCGCCTGGAGTCTTAGTATGGATGTGAGCTTTTAAGATATCATCTTCTTTAACTACTACCATTGATCCACCAAATACTTCAAGTTTCTTTGTGAATTCTTCTTTATCAAATTCTTTATCAGGATTTAACTTTATTGTAAATTCAGTACAATAACCATATGTATTTAAAGTATAGTAATCATATGCATCAAAGTTTACAACTGATTGAACCTTACCTTGAAGTTCAAGAACATCACTAATTTGATGTCTTTCACCTTCAAAGTATGATTTAACACCTTTAACAAGTTCATTAATACCAGCAGCACCAGAGTCTACTACGCCAGCTTCTTTTAAAACTGGAAGTAAGTTTGGTGTATTGTCTAATGATTTAGATAATGCTTTGTCATAGATTGAAGCTAATTGTTCAACAGTTTCAATTTTAATTCTGTTTTTCTTAATAGCTTTAGTTGCATCCTTAATAACTGTAAGAATAGTACCTTCAACTGGATTAACTACTGCTTTATAAGCATATTCACAACCAGCATCAAGAGAAGCCATAATATCCTTAATTTTTGCTTTCTTAAGTTTTCCAGCAGTTGATGCAAGACCTGCAAAGAATTGAGATAGGATAACACCTGAGTTTCCTCTTGCGCCATAAAGTACGCCTCTTCCGAACTTTTGGATAACAGTTGAAACATTAGAGCTAGCTCCTAAATCTTCAATTGCTTTTAAACCAGAAATATAAGTGTAAGACATATTACTTCCTGTATCTCCATCTGGTACTGGGAATACATTTAAATCATCTATTTTCTTTGCATTACTTTTTAAGTGATAACCTGCGGTAGCTAATATATCAATTAAATCAGATCCTGTAATTTCTACCATAAAATTTCCCCCTATATATTATAAAAATATATATAAGCACAATTTGCTCGCTAAATATAATAGCATATAATAAAAATTTTCACAACTTTTTCACAAGTATTATGGTAAAAAATAAAAAAGATTAGGTATAACCTAATCTATTTTAGCAATTTTTTAGTATTATTCGTCTCTATCAACTAACATGCAGATACCTGCAATTAAGTTAACGAAGAGTAATGTGCATACTTTAAATGCAGTGCTTGGTTGTCTATTATCTTTGCAACATTTGAAGTAATGTACTGTCATTGGAATACACCAACAAACAGCAATACCAGTTCCTAAATCTATTCTATATTCGAGTAACGATACGAATACATCTTTAAAAAAGAAGAATAAGATTGGTGTAGCAATTAATGCAAGACCGGCACCAATAGTTGAGATTAACATAAATACTTTAGCTACAGTTCTTAAAGATTTTTTAGTTTCGGCTGAGTGTGTTTTAGGAGTTTCTATTGATGCTCCGTCTACTGGACATCCACAGCCTGCACACACGATTGCTTCATCAAAATGTTGAAAAGAATTATTTGATGAAGCAATTGTGTGTCTAGGCTGTGGATGTCCAGTAGAAGGAGCATC
>JAILNJ010000114.1 GCA_024691665.1 Gammaproteobacteria bacterium
AGATACTTGTGTAAGATTCCCTATGTCTGAAAAGGTTAGAGCGCTAAATGTATCTAATACAGCTTGTGCAATAATCTATGAAGCATTACGCCAACAAAACTATCCAAACCTATCACTGTATGAACCTGAATCATTAAAAGGTAAAGATTTCTTAAAGAAACAATAATGAATAAGATTAAACTAAGATGTGAAGTTGATGGACAAACTTTAGAAGAACTTCTTGATGAGAATAATATTTCAAGAAAACTCAGAAGAAGTTTAAAAGCTAAAGGCGCTATCAAAAAAGATGACAAAGTATTATATATGAGTTATAAACTTGAAAAAGGTGACATTGTCACCCTTTATAGTGATGAAGATAACTCAGATATTATGCCTGTTGAAATGCCTATTAAGGTTTGGATAGTTTTGTTGGCGTAATGCTTCATAGATTATTGCACAAGCTGTATTAGATACATTTAGCGCTCTAACCTTTTCAGACATAGGGAATCTTACACAAGTATCTAAATGTTCTTTTAGAATATCATATGGGATTCCTGTAGATTCTTTGCCTAATATAAAATAATAATCTTTAGTTGTATCACTATAATCTAGTTCATCTGGTCTTTTATAGCCATATCTAGTTAGGAATACATATACACCATTTGGATTCTTTTCCATGAATTCACTAAAAGAATCATAGATAAAATATGAAAAACCATGAGCGTAGTTAACACTCGCTCTTTTAAGTTCCTTATCATCTAAACTAAAACCAAATGGTTTTATTAAATGAAGTGTTGAGTTAGTTGCGATAGATGTCCTCATAATATTTCCTGTATTTTGAGGAATCTCTGGTTCAAATAATACTATATGATTCATTATTTATTCTTCCATCTCTTTTCAACAATCTTTTTTCTTTCTTCTCTCATTTCTCTATTAAACTTTTTCTTATAATTTGGTTTAACTTTCTTAGAGATTGTACGTTTATGTCTTAATTTCTTTTCGGCTTCTTGATTAAGTTTTGATTTATAGAAATCTTTTCTTTCTCTTTGGTATCTAGCACTTGAATCAACAAGTTGACCATTCTTAAAGTCTTTATATTCTGTATGAAGACCTTTATTTTCTAGTTTATCGATATATGAGTCATCATCATAATCATAGAACGAGATACTTAAACCTTCATCTAGCATTCGACCTGTACGACCAGTTCTATGAATATAGAATTCGATATCTTGAGGTAATTCATAGTTAATAATATGAGATACACCTTTGATGTCTAAACCTCTTGAAGTAAGGTCAGTTGAAACGATATAAGTGTACTTAAGATCTCTGATATCTCTCATTACTGATTTACGCTTAGAAGCTTCCATGTCTCCATAAATAGCGCATACGTTTTTGAACTTTTTGAGGTTACTATATACATATTTAACTGTATCTTGAGTATTACAATAGATAATACAGAGGTACGGATTTAGTGAATTCATAAGTTCACTTAAGAGTTCAATTTTATCTCTATATTTTGTCTTTAAGAAATAATGAGAAATATTAAGAGGTGTAAGATCTTTCTTATTGATTTCAAGGAATGTTGGATTACTTAAATATTTCTTTAAGAATGGAGATATAGCTTCTGGGATAGTTGCACTATATACTTCTATTGCACATTCTTTATTAATAGTTGCAAGTACATTATCAATTAGTGGGATAAATCCACTATCTAATGTCATATCTGCTTCATCAATAATGAACTTCTTAACTTTATATACATTAAGTAAGTTTTCATCAATTGCGAGTTGTTTGATACGTCCAGGTGTACCAATCGCAATTTGTGGATTAGATTTCTCAAGCTTTTCAATAGCTTTGTTGATATCATCACCACCAACATATAGTCTTACGTCTACACCTTCTTTTTGGAATAATGGCTTTGCCATATCATAGATTTGGCGAGCAAGTTCTCTTGTAGGAGATGTGATAACAACTTGGAGATCTTTATTATCTAAATCAAGTGACGCAAAAACTGGCATTAAGAATGCATGTGTTTTACCTGTACCAGTTACACTTTGTACTACTAAGTTCTTTCCTTCTAAAGATAGAGGAAATACTTTTTCTTGTACTTCAGTTGGTTTTTTATATCCTAATATATCTAAATAATATTTTAAATCTTTCATAATTACTTCACTTATCCCCTAATTTTTACTAATTTATTATATAATAATAATTGGAGTTTTACAAAATATTATGAAAATCACTGTACTAAAAGAGAGCGGATTTTGTGGAGGAGTCACAAGAACGCTACTAATATTAAATAAAACAATTAAAGAAAATGAAGGTAAACAAATCTATCTTTTAGGTCCTATTGTACACAATCAATTAGTTAATGACCACTATAAAGAATTAGGCGTTAAATTCATTGATAATATCGCTTTAGACGATTTAGAAGACGGATCTATTGTTGTTGTGTCTGCTCATGGTAAAAGTGATAAGGAACTAGAAAAACTCAAAAGATTTACTGTAGTTGATACTACATGTCCATATGTAATTAAGAATAAACAACTAGTTAAGAAAAATGAAGGTAATAATATTATTTTCATAGGTAAGAAATATCATTCTGAAACTAGAGCTATCTGTGGTGATAACCCTGATATCTTTATTGTAGAAAATGAAGATGAACTCAAAGACCTATCATGTAATTCATTTGGAATAGTATTTAATCAAACTACATTTAATATTTCAAAGCTTGAAAAGGTACAAAAAGCTATTAAAGAAAAAATGCCTTACTTTGAAATAATTAATACAATATGTCCATCAAGTAAAAACCTCCAAGAAACACTCTCTATGAAGGATGATAAATATAAT
>JAILNJ010000155.1 GCA_024691665.1 Gammaproteobacteria bacterium
AAATGGTCCGCCACCAGTTAATAGATAGATAACGTTGAAGTTATTAATGTTTCCAATAAATTGTGTAATTAGGTAAGGACCAGTCACGAACATAATATATGGAAGAGTTATCTTCTTAAACATAGTTAGTTTTGTAGATCCATCAATTCTAGCTGATTCATATAGGTCAGAAGGAATATTCATTAAGATACCAGATGTGATTAACATTGAGTATGGAATACCAACCCAGAGGTTAATACAAATAACAAGTATTCTTGATGCGGTAGTATTTTCAAATAGGTTAGTGCCTTTGCCACCCATCTTCTTAACGAGTTCCATAATAGGACCAAATTCACCAAATAGGTTTCTCATAAGAAGTAAACTTACGAATTGTGGAATTGCGATAGTTAGTACAAAGAATGTTCTCCAAACTTTCTTAGCTTTTAAATCTTTCTTATTAATTAAGAGTGCTAGCGCAACACCTAAGAAATAGTTAAGGAATGTTGCGGCTAGTGCCCAAATAATAGTCCAACCTAAAACTGGGAAGAATGTTGTAGAAAGTCCAGTTGTACCAACTAAAGATTTAAAGTTTGCAAGACCTACCCAATCAAATCCTTTTGTGGCTGAGTGGTCTTGGTCAAAGTTAGTAAACGCAATTAGAACCATAAATATTAATGGTAAGATTGTAAAGATTATTACACCTACTAAAGCTACTACTAAGAGTACAATGTAGAACTTCTTATCAAATAAAGTTAGTAAATCATCTTTAAATGTAGGAAGTTTCTTTCCAATAATACTGTTTTCATATGATTCATATGCACTTCTAATATTCATGAAGTAAACAACAATAAATGCGAATACAACAACTATTGCGACTACTCCAAATAGAAGACATAGCATTGAGTTATCGCCAGCTATGTTTAAGAAGATAACTCTTCCATATATTATGTTCGTGACTGGTCCTTACCTAATTACACAATTTATTGGAAACATTAATAACTTCAACGTTATCTATCTATTAACTGGTGGCGGACCATTTGGTGTAAAGGGCTTAAGTGATGGTGCCGGTGGCACATCACTCCTAGTTACTTGGCTTTATACCATGACTGGTAATTCTAACTATAAGTTAGCATCTACCCTTGGTATTCTTACATTCCTTGTATCATCAATCGTATCACTAATTACTTATAGACATAGTTCAGCAACTAAGAATGAGGAGGATTTCCAATAATGAAACAATTACTATTTGAAAAGAAAGCCTCTAGTATGAAGACAAGAAAAAGAATTAGTAAGACTGCAGCATATACAATTGTCGGTATTACTTCAACTCTTTGGATTCTTCCTTTAATCTGGATGATTATTCAATCATTCGCAGGACCAGAAGGATCATACCAAAATGGTAGCTTATTCCCTAAGACATTTAGTTTATATTGGTATAAGATGCTATTTACTGATCCTAACTATCCATATTGGAGATGGTTCTTAAATACTCTTTTAATCGCAGTAATCTGTCTAGTACTCTCTACATTCTTCACAATCGCTATGGCGTATTGTATGAGTAGATATAGATTTAAGAGTAGAAAATTAATCCAATCTATTGGTTTAATTCTTGGTATGTTCCCAGGATTCATGTCTATGGCTGCTATCTACTACATCTTTAAATCTGTGGGAATGGTAGGTGATGTAGCTGTATGGAAGAAGATGATTGCGTTAATCTTAGTTTATTCAGGTGGTGCAGGTCTTAACTACTATGTATCTAAAGGTTTCTTTGATACTGTATCTAAATCACTTGATGAAGCCGCAAGAATTGATGGTTCAACTAATAGTGAAATATTCTTTAAGATTATTCTTCCACTATCAAAACCAATCATTGTCTATACAGCATTAATGAGTTTCTTAGGTCCTTGGGGAGATTTCATCTTCGCATCATACTTACTTGGAACTCAAAGAGAGTCTTGGACTGTCGCAGTAGGTCTTTATGAGTTAATCACTAAAGACCCTGGTACATATTACAATATGTTTATGGCGGGAGCTGTGTTTGTCGCAGTACCGATTACCGCTTTATTCTTATTCCTCCAAAGATACTTTGTTGAAGGTATTACTGGTGGAGCTGTGAAGGGGTAGGATTATGAAGAAGAAATTACTTGTAGCTTTAATTGCTATATTCTCATCATTATTTGTTCTTGCATTCACATCTCCTAAAGCTAAAGCTGATTCAAATGGAGTAATTAATGTTCACTTCTATAATTCAACTGGTGAATATGAATATTCTGAATGGGGAGGAAAACAAAACATCACTTGGGGTGCATACTACTGGATTGATACAGGACGTATCGCAGCCTCAGTCGGTGATGATCCTGAATTTAAAAGAGAAGTTGATGGAAAAGTAAATAACGGTAAGTTATATACTATCCATCTAAATGCCTCTGAAACTAAAGCTGTTGAACAAGGTAAGAAGTTAGGTCTTATCATGGTAAGATCATATATCGATGAACTTGGATATTTAACACCTTATTGGAATAACAATACTGGTAAGGATTTATCAAGTGATAGATTCTTAGATATTAAGTTCAATTCAAATCACGAATTCGATGTATGGATTATCGCAGGTGATAAGAATAACTATTTATCACTTCAACAAGCCAAGAGTGCATTTGAAAGAATTGAATCAGCCAACTTTGATGATTTTGATTCTTTAATTATTCAAACTACTAAACCAATCACTAAAGAAACTAATATTACTATCTATAAAGTAACTGACGCTATTAATAATAGTGAAGGTGAAGTATTTATGGAAAACTTGCACGCATCTGAACTCTGGAATGAGAAGAAGAGTGCAAAGATTACTGGACTTAATCTATCTAGCACATTTGATTGGAATGCTGATTATCAAGTATTTATTGAAGAAGTTTCAGCTTTTAAAACTAGTGCGACAAAGACTAGATTGTACTTATCTCAAAAGTTTAAAAATGAATGTGTACCATCAAATGATACTGAGTTTGGAGCTATATATTCAGCTCAAAAGACAATATTTAGAGTATGGGCACCAGTATCTACTAACGTATTCGTAAATCTTTATAGAAATGGTAATGAACTTGATACTACACTCTACCTTCCAAGAGTTGAACTTGAAAAGAAGAGTAAAGGTATCTTTGAAGTTACAGTTAATGGTGATTTAAATGGTGTTTACTACACTTACACAAATTACGTTCAAGGTGAAGAAAACGAAACTATTGATATCTATGCTAAATCAGTAGGTGTTAATGGTAATAGAGCGATGGTTTGTAACCTTGACCAAACTAATCCTGATGGATGGAGCGAAGATTTAACTAAAGCCACTGACATTAGAAATAATAAGAGTGGTGATGCAGTTATTTGGGAAATCCACGTTAGAGATTTCTCAATATCAGCTGATAGTGGTATGACTTATAAAGGTAAATATTTAGCTTTCACTGAAGAAAATACTCACGCAAAAGGATCAAACGTTAAAACTGGTATTGCATACTTAAAAGATTTAGGTATTAACTATGTTCATCTCAACCCAGTATTTGATTTCCAAACAGTAGATGAAGAGTATATTAATAATACTGATTACACTACTAAACAAAACTGGGGTTATGACCCTAAGAACTATAACGTTCCTGAAGGAAGTTATTCAACTAATGCGACTAATGGTTTCACAAGAATCAATGAGTTTAAACAGATGGTTGAAGCTCTTCACAATGCAGGAATTGGCGTAATTATGGATGTGGTTTATAACCACACATATACCGCAGATAGTGCATTTGAAAAGATGGTTCCTGGTTATTACTATAGACAACAATTATCTAGTGATGCCGGAACATTTGGTTATCACGCGTGGACTCTAAACGCACTTGGTGCATATAACCTCTCAGATGGTTCAGGTTGTTCTAATGAGACCGCATCTGAAAGATTAATGTTTAGAGATTATATGGTTGATTCTTTAGTTTATTGGGCAAATGAATACCATGTAGATGGATTTAGATTTGACCTTATGGCTATTCATGATGTTCAAACTATGAATGACATAAGACATGCTCTAGATAATCTTCCTGGTGGAAGAGGAATCTTACTTTATGGTGAACCATGGGCCGCAGGCGCACTAGGCCTTGATTCTGCATCAGGTCAAAAGAGTGCCTCATCAGATAATTTAAATGATTTATCTAGTAGAATCGCTGCCTTTAATGATCGTATGAGAGAAGGTATTAAAGGTAATAATAGCGGAGGAACTGGATATGTTCAAGATAATGTAACTGATAATTTACATAGAGTAATGGCTGGTATTAATGGTTTATTCTTAAACTATGATGGTAATGGAACTATTAGTGATGCTCCATCACACACTATCACATATACTACATCTCATGATAACTATACTTTATGGGATCAACTCATTAACACTACAGTTAAAAGAACTACTCCTACAATGTATAGTGAAATGAATAGTATGGTTTTAAGAAAGAATATGATGGCCGCAGCCTTAACTCTTACAAGTAAAGGTACATCATTCATTCTTGCTGGTGAAGAAATCGCCAGAACCAAATATGGTAACCATAATAGTTACAATGCTCAAGATAAGATTAATGCCTTTGATTATAATAGACAGATTGAATTTGAATCTCTTTATAATTGGTATAAGAGCTTAATTGATTTAAGAGTTAATAAGTTCCAATCTATCGCAAGAGGATCTAACCAGGCAAACGTAAAAGAATTCTATGGATGTTTAGTATATACATTTTCTAAAGAGGTATCTTCAGATATCTATAATAAAGTAACCGTAATATGCAATCCTAAAAATTCTAACTTTGAGATTAAGTTTAATGAAATCAGTGGTGCAAACCTTGACGGAACTTGGACATTAATCGCAAATGAAAAAGGATTTAACTTTGCAGGATACAAAACTGTATCAGGCACAGTTACACTTCCAAAATATAGTACATATATATTAGTTCAATAAGAAGGAGAAATATATGGCAGGATTAAAATTAAAACACATTTATAAAGTATATGATGGAGGAGTCAAAGCCGTAAATGACTTCTCTATGGATATTGAAGATAAAGAATTTATCGTATTCGTTGGTCCATCTGGTTGTGGTAAATCAACTACTTTAAGAATGATTGCAGGTCTTGAAGAGATTTCAGCTGGTGAACTTATGATTGGGGATGAAGTAGTTAATGATGTAGAACCTAAAGATAGAAATATCGCAATGGTATTCCAAAACTACGCCTTATATCCTCATATGACAGTAAGAGAGAATATGGCATTCGCTTTAAGAAACCAAAAGAAATTCACTGAAGAAGAAATCATGGCTAAGGTAGAAGATGCGGCTCGTAAACTTGATATCTATCAGTTCCTTGAGAGAAAACCAAGAGCCTTATCAGGTGGACAACGTCAAAGAGTATCTCTTGGACGTGCAATCGTTAGAAGTCCTAAAGTATTCCTTCTTGATGAGCCATTATCTAACCTTGACGCTAAACTCAGAGCTCAAATGCGTACTGAAATATCTAAGCTTCATAAACAACTCGCAACCACATTTATCTATGTAACACATGACCAAGTAGAAGCTATGACAATGGGTACAAGAATTGTCGTTATGAAGACAGGTGTTATCCAACAAATTGATACTCCAACTAATCTTTATGATTATCCAGGAAATAAGTTTGTCGCATCATTTATCGGTACTCCTCAAATGAACTTCTTTGAAGCTACACTTGAAGAAGTGGGTGATAAAGTTAAGATTAAATTCGCAGGTAAATATGAAATCTTAGTTTCTAAAGAAGAGCTCATTAAAGCCGATAAGAAATACTTTGATGGCGTTACCCCTGTAATATTCGGTGTAAGACCAGAAGACGTTCATATCGCAGAAGAATTCGTTAAAGAACACAAAGATACAACTATCGAATGCAACACCTCAATTATTGAAGACTTAGGTAGTGAATCAATTCTATACTGTGACCTTGATGAAGAGAGTGAATCAGTTGAAACTAAGAATAGATTAGTGCTTAGAGTTGAACCTAGAAATCATTATGAACTAGGAGAATCTATTAAAGTTGCGATTGACCCTAAACGTATTCACTTATTTGATAAAGAGACTGAAGTATCTATTATGCCTCGTATCCCTGAAAACAATGTCTTAAGTGCTAAAGTTAAAGGCAATAAGGTAGATTTATCAGGTGTATCATTCACTCTTCCTGAAGCACTAAAACTTGAAGATGGTGAATATACATTTACTATCCCATCAGATGCATTTTTCATTGCCTCAAATGAAGTGGTTCAAGAATCATTTGATGATGTTAAATACGCTATTGAACACGATGAAGTAGAAGAGAAGTTTAGAAAGGATGCGTTTACTGATGCAGTAATCACTCTTCCTCATAGTGAGTTTGTATTTGAAAATCCTAAAGGTGATACAGAAGTTAAGCTCGCATCAGTTGAAAAGGTTGATAAGAAGTACTTACTCAGACTTATGTTTGGTGAATCTTCGGTATTTGCTGTATCAAATAATGAAGTTAATGAAAACACTGAATCTATAAAGATTAGTATTGACTTTAAGAGGGTAAAAGTTGAAAGAGGCGAAGAAGTAGTTAAAGAACCACTTAATCTCACTAATGTATTAGATTCTATTATGATTAAAGAAAGAACTACTAAGAATACATTCAACTTCGCACTTAAACTTGAAGGTAAAGTTTTCTATACATCAGACTTTATTGATCAAAAACTCTTTAACGCATTATCTCGTAAAGTATTTAGTACTGAACTTGAATGTTTATTCACTCCATATGATATTAAATTATCAAGTGATGGAATTGATGCTCAAGTAGTAGAAGTACTTGATTATGCTAAAGAAAAATTCGCTAAGGTTCAAGTTAACGAAAAAGAATTTATCGTATTCTTAAGAGATAGCGATAAAGTATCAGTAGGTGATACAGTTAAACTCGCCCTTGATTTATGTACATTAGGCATAATTGAAAAGGAAAGAGGTATTAGAATTATCTAATACAAAATAAATAAAA
>JAILNJ010000156.1 GCA_024691665.1 Gammaproteobacteria bacterium
GATTTAGCACTTCTAGAATCTGTAACTACATTATCAGTATCTTTTTTAGCAGAAATTTCTACTTTACCTGCAGATACAACTTTAATAGGTGAATCTTTTCCATATGTAATTGAAACACCATTAAATTCGATAACTACTTCATCTTCTTCACCAGCCTCAACAAGAATTTGTCCTGTTAATTTTCCACTGGCGGAATATGTTCCTGCTGCGGTAATGGTATATATACCATTTGCTTCTGTGAATGTGCCATCTTCTGTGGTTAAACTAAAGTCATCTGTAGTTTCTACGACTTCAATATCATCTGGATCATCCACTACAACTGGAGTGGTGTAATCATAGGTCGAACCACTATGATCACTCGAGGACGAGCCTGTGTTTTCGTTATTTAATGAGCAACCTGCTAATGCAAGTAATGCTAATAATGAGAAAGGCAATAATACTTTGTTTTTCATAATTTATTCTCCTTATAATGATTTATTTCCTTCAATATATGGAAGGATTGAAATATCTAGATTAGAGTTTTTAACTCTTAATTCATCAATTAATGTTTTTTCACTATCTTTAGTAAGTAATTCAACTTTGTAAGATAGTCTAAATAAGCTACCCATGCTTACCGTTTTGATTTCAATTAATTCATAACTTTTAAGATAGGTTTTTAAGATTGCATCAAATGCTTCGTTATAGTTAAGTTCTTCTGGAATAGTAATTTTAAGAAGTTTTTCTTCACCAATTCTTTTGAATCTAAATACATTGAATTTAGTAAGAAGAACATATAAAACTGCAACAAATATAGCGAGGATTGAAGCGATAACGACATATCCTAATCCTGCGATTAATCCAATAGCCACTCCACCAAAGAGAAGAGTTAATTCCTCTGCTCTTGCGTTAGCGCTTCTGAATCTAATTAATCCTAATGCAACTGCAATTGTGGCAATTCTAATAGCTCCTGTAGTTGTACTATCAAGGAAGATAGAAACCATTGAGATAATAGCGCTGATAATTACTGGAGTTAGGATAGAAGTTACAAAAAAGCTTTTGCTAGCTCTTAATTGGATTGATGCCACTACTGTAAAGATCAAGCTGATTACAAAAGTAATGGCCATTATGATTAAACAAATTAATGTTTTATCAATTGATAATAAGTTAAATAGTGAATCCATATTGATATTCTCCTTTAGTTACTTGTTTTTCTAATTTTGTCTTTAATAAAGACTTTTTCATTTCTAATGTGTGAGCAGTTCCGACTTTAGAGAAGCTAGTTTTATAAATCTTTCCTTCACTTAATATTTTTGATAACCAAAGAGGAACTGAATGTTGAACTTTTACTTCAAGAATTGCACTACCTTCTGGTAACAATGGAATTCCTTCAGTGGATGTATGAAGATTCAGATCACTAGAACGATATCTAGGGTTCATGTCAACTGTGATCCTAAGATCTGAATCTTCCTGATAGTAAGCAAGTCTATCGTAGATAATTAAGTACTTGGGTTCTAAATAACCTTTACTTTCTTTGAAAGCCACTAATTCTCTACTTATTTGATCTTTTTCAAATTCGCCATCATTGTAGAGATAATCATCTACGTCTGCTTCACTTGTAACGATTCTTCTTTTGTAGACTATTCGGTCATACTTTCTTTTAATTTCTAAGAATACAGGAGAATCACTATTTGCCTCTCCATATCTTCTTAGTCTTAATTTTTCCTTAAAGGCAGGTTTTTCAATGGACTTGTTAATTAAGGAAAAGTTTATGGTGTCGTAGTATAAAGAGGAAATTGTAGTTAAACCATATTTATCAACTTTCATGTAGTCTTTAATTTTTTCTTTAAAGAACTCAAGTTGATCTTTGTCCATGCAATACTTCAATTCGTATCGTTTCATGACATTTATGATCTTTTCTTTGCTCATTGTTTTTCCTCCTTTTATGGCTTTATTTTATAAATTCAACCTTAAATGAAACTTAAAGGCAGAAAAAAATTAAAAAGACCCTTAAAAAAGAGTCTTCAATATAAGCTAGTATTAGATTTATTTAGACCGCTAAAGAATGCTTTTCTCTATTAAGATTTATGAAATACATAGTAAGGTCTGCACTAACAAATGAGAAATTAATAACATAGATTGCAAATACCCACCAGTCTGTGGACCATATAAATGTAGGAGAAACAAATTTTGAAATCATTCCAAATATATAACCAATATCTATAAATATAAGGAATAATAAACTCTTCCCTTTAGTGGTTTTACTTTTAATAGATTTAATAAGATTTATAGGCCAACTTACACCGAATAAAACAAGCATAAGCACTTCAAATATTTTAGCTAAGGTAATCATATCCATACGCATTTCCTCTTT
>JAILNJ010000177.1 GCA_024691665.1 Gammaproteobacteria bacterium
TCACGTGGTCTACTTGAAAATGATCTTCATATCGCAGGATATGCTAAAGATGCTGGTCAAGGTATTATTATTGTTGTAAATAAATGGGATTTAGTTGAAAAGGATACTTATACAATGAATAACTGGAATGATATGCTTAAAGAAGAATTTAACTTCTTAAGTTATGCTCCAATTGTTTATGTATCTGCTAAGACTGGTCAAAGAGTAACTAATTTATTTACTACAATTGACCAAGTATATGAAAATATTAATAAACGTATTCCTACATCCAAACTTAATGACTGCGTTGTTGATGCAATGCTTCTAAATGAACCAAAGGAATACCAAGGTGTTAAACTTAGAGTTTATTACACTAGCCAAGTATCAGTTAATCCTCCTACATTCGTACTCTTTGTAAATGATACAGAATGTATGCATTTCTCTTATGGTAGATATCTTGAAAACAAGATAAGAGAATCATTTGATTTCACTGGTACTCCTATTAAATTAATACTAAGGAAGAGATCATGATTTTAAGTTCAGCTATAAAAGTAGTATTTGAAGTAATTAGCTATATAGCAGGCATATCTATCGCTATATCAGCTATTCCACAAATCTTATTAATCATTAGACAAAAGAGTGTAAGAGATGTATCACTCTTCACAGTACTCCTCTTAACTATTGGAGATTTCTGTTGGATGATTTATGGAATATATATTAACTCTTGGAGTATGATTATATTCGATTCATTTGGTGGAGTTTTATATTTAATTGTTTCAATTCTTAAAATAATTAGCATTGTTAAGATTAAAAAAGAAGTAAAAAGAGATATAGCTTAAAGCATCCATTTATTGGATGTTTTTAATTTGGGGTATAATATTCTTAAGTGAGGAACTTATATGAAATATAATTTTGATGAATTAATAAATAGAAGAGGTATCTCATCAGTTAAATGGGACGTTAAAGAAAATGAACTTCCTATGTGGGTAGCTGATATGGACTTTAGTGCACCTCAAGAACTCTTAGATGCTATGAAAGATAGAATTGATAATGGTACTTTTGGTTATAATCTAGTTGATGATGAATGGAAAGATTCATATATTAATCATTGGGCTAAAAGAGGACTTAATTTCACCAGAGATGAAATCATCTTCTCAACTGGAGTTATCGCATCCATTTCAAGCATTGTAAGAAGAGTAACTGAGGTAGCAAATAATGTAGTTTTACTTACTCCTATTTATAATACATTCTTCAATTCAATCGTTAATAATGGACGTCATCCTTTAGAATCAGAAATGATTTATAAAGATGGTAAGTACTCTATTGATTGGGCTGACTTAGAAGCTAAACTCGCTAATCCAGAAACATCACTATTTATATTCTGTAACCCTCATAACCCTACTGGAAAAGTTTGGAGCAGAGATGAAATAGAAAGAATTGGTGTATTATGTAATAAGTATAATGTCACAGTAATAAGTGATGAAATCCATTGTGATCTTTTAAAACCTGGAGTTAAATATATTCCATTTGCTTCAGTTAATGATGTAAACGCAAATATCTCGATTACAACAATCGCTCCAACTAAGACATTCAACCTGGCAGGACTTCAAACATCTGCGATAGTAGTAAAGAATAAAAACCTAATGCATTTAGTTGATAGAGGTTTAAATACTGATGAGTGTGCTGAACCTAATACATTCGCTCTTCTTGCCCCTAAAGTAGTATTCAATAAATGTGATGAATGGCTAGATGAACTCAATATTTATATTGATGAAAATAGAAAATATGTAAGAGATTATATCAATAGTAACCTAAAAGATTATGTAAGACTAGTTGAAGGTGATGCACTATATCTACTCTGGTTAGATTTATCTAAAGTAACCAAAGACTCTAAAGAATTCGCTGATTTCTTAAGAAAAGAAACTGGCCTTTATTTAGCGGAAGGAATTAAATATAGAGGCAATGGATTTGAGTTCTTAAGAATGAATATTGGTACTCAAAAGGCAAGAGTTAAAGATGCAATGGAACGTTTAAGTAAAGGAATAAAATTATATCTAAAAAAAGTGATATAATTTAGTATATTAAACTTAAACTAATTGGAGTAATAAAATGGTAGAAGTTAGAGAAGTTAAGACTAGAAAAGAAATTAAAGAATTTATTAATTTCCCTTTAGAACTTTATAAAGATTGCGAACTATATGTTCCAACTTTATATGTAGATGAACTTAAAATATTTAAGAAGAATTATGTATACAATGAAACTTGTGATGTAGTATTCTATAACGCTTATAGAGATGGTAAAGTTGTAGGAAGAATCCAAGGCATTGTTCAAAATGCTGCTAATAAGAAATGGAATCAAAATAGAGCTAGATTCACAAGATTTGATTCTATCAATGACCTTGAAGTATCAAGAGCCCTCTTTGAAAAAGTAACTACTTGGGCAAAAGAAAAGGGAGTTGATGAAGTGGTAGGTCCACTAGGATATAGTGATCTTGAAAGAGAAGGACTTTTAATCTGGGGTTTTGATCAACTTGGTACATATGAAGAACAATATAACTATGAATACTACCAAGCTTTAATTGAAGACTTTGGTTTTGAAAAGGAAATTGATTGGGTAGAAAATAAGTTATATTTGCCAGAAGTAAAAGATGAAAAGTTCCACAGAGCTTGTGAACATCTTCTTGAAAGATATAATTTAAGACTTGTTCAACCTAAATCAATTAATGAGTTTATTAGAAAATACTTAAATCAATTCTTCAACATCTTAGATGTTACATACGATAGAATCTATGGTACTGTACCATTCACAAAGAAGATGATTGATACTATGGTTGATGGCTTTAAATTATTAGTTAGACCTAAAGACTTAGTATTACTTTTAAATGATAAAGACGAATGTATGGGCTTCGCCTTAACATTCCCATCAATCTCAAAGATTGTTAATAAACATAAAGGTCATATCACTCCAGGATTTCTAATTGATTTCTTAAAGACTAAGAAGAATCCAGAAGTTCTTGATTTAGGTTTAATTGGTGTTGATCCATCTCTTGAATCTAAGGGTGTAGCTACAGCTATGATTAAGTTCTTACAAGATTCACTTGAGAGTGAAAACTATGACCACTTAGAAACAAACTTAATGCTTGAAAACAACTATCATATCCAAAATCTTAATAAGAGATTTAAGGTAGAATACAACAAGCGTAGAAGATGTTTTATTAAAAAGATATAGTTAGATAATGCTTATAACCATTGAGTTATAAGCTTTTCTTTATGCTATAATCATTATATAAATTCATTATATAGGAGTAGTAGTATTATGAAATTTGCAATTGTAACTGATACTTGTACAAACCTCGAAGAGGCTACTTTAAAAGAATTAAATATTGAAGTAGCTAGAACCCATTATATGATAGACAATGTTGATTATCTAACCAATAATGATTGGACAGATGTATCACCAGAAGAGTTCTATAAACATGTAAGAGCGGGTGAAAAGATTTATACATCACAAGCTGACTCACATCAGTTTAAAGAAATATATGAAAGGGTATTAAAAGAAACCAATGACATCTTAGTAATCTGTGTAGGTAAAGCATTTAGTTCAACTATAGATGAAGCTGGAAGAGCTAAAGATGAAGTGTTAAAAGAATACCCTAACGCTCGAATTGAAATAATAGATTCATATGGCGCAACTTATAGCTTTGGAATGCTTGTTATGGAATGCGCAAGATTAAGAGAAGAAGGTAAGTCGTTTGATGAAGTATTATATTATGCACTTGAAGATAGAACTTCATATCTTGAATGTGGATACTGCGATGAACTTAAATACTTAAAACGTGCAGGAAGAATTAATGCTGCCGCAGCTTTCTTTGGCACACTTATTGGTATTAAACCTATGATTATCTATGATGAGACAGGACATAATACTGCAGTTGAAAAACTAAAGGGTAGAAAAGCTGCTAATAAGAGATGTGCAGAGATAATAAAAGAATATGGAATCCTAGATAAGTTTAATACTATCTACGTTGCTCACTCTAATTCAATAGAACTCGCAAACGAAGTAATAGAAGCGATAAAAGTAGAACTCAATAATCCAAATATTAAGTTCCATGTCGGAGAGATTACTCAAGTAATCGGTTCATCTGTGGGGCCTGGTACAATCATTATTGGATTCTATGGAAATAAAGAATTAAGAAAACTCGCAACTAAATAATAGAAGGCTCAAAAGAGCCTTTTTAATTAATATTTATTAGATAATTTTGTATATATATTCTATAATATATACAACATTAGGAGAGATTATGAAGAAGTTTAAATATATCATTATAATTCTGTGTGCATTATTACTTGTTGGATGTGAAAAGAAGACAACATTTAGAAAGACAGCACCTAATAACGACACAACTGAAACTACAACAACAAAATCGAATAGTACATCAAGTGCTACT
Organism: Gammaproteobacteria bacterium; assembly: GCA_024691665.1. Classification (GTDB taxonomy): domain Bacteria; phylum Bacillota_I; class Bacilli_A; order Izemoplasmatales; family UBA1188; genus UBA1188. The sequence goes on from JAILNJ010000177.1 coordinate 4,427, forward strand.
TCAACAAATAATACAACAAGTAGTTCCAATACAACTAAATCAAATAACACAAGTAGTACAACTACTACAACTAAGACAGCTTCAGCAACAACTACCACAAGTTCAATTAAAGAGTTAACTATTTCTCAAATAGTAAATGAAACTGAAGTTGGTAAGAGAGTTAAGTTTAGAGGTACGCTTATTAAATTTATTACTGATAGTATGGATAAACTAATGATTTTTAGTGATGGATATAACTATGTATCAGTAAGAGTCGCATCATCTAATGAACACGCAACTTCAAGATATGAAAACTGTGATTATGAAGTTGTTGGTACTACTCAAAAGAATGCAAATAATATGATTGAAATTAAGTATGAATCAGTAGAAAACTTAACTTCAACTCCAGCTACTTTTGATTACTCACACATCGCCATAAAGAAGAATTCAATCAAAGAAGTATATGATGAAATCAAGACCATTACTTTAAATAAGAAGGGTAATGGAATTGGCGCAATTGTCACATTTGAAGGTATTGCTCTATCTACTGATAGAAGTGATTCAAATAGTAAGGCGGTATTTTATGACAATGTAAATGTTCTTACTGTAATAAATATTATTAATGGTAAAGAAAAGAAAATAGTAGATGCTGAAAATGATATTGATAAACAATTCGAAATCACAGGTATTATCTCAATTCTTAATAACCATCCATCAATTCAATTATTAGATATTAAATCTAAAGAAACTACAATTAATATCGACTTCTCTAATG
>JAILNJ010000179.1 GCA_024691665.1 Gammaproteobacteria bacterium
CAGTTTTAATCTTTCTCTCTAATACAATGTATAATGAACTGAATAATACAAATGTACTAAAGATTGTTATATAGTAATACGTCATAGTCTAAATATTAATCCGTACACAAAGTTTACGGATTAATATTTAGACTATGACGTATTACTATATAACAATCTTTAGTACATTTGTATTATTCAGTTCATTATACATTGTATTAGAGAGAAAGATTAAAACTGAAAAAGGAAAAGTATGGCTACTAAGAGGATTAGCCTTACTTTTTGCGTCTGTTTTTATCACAAGATACTTAAGTGCAGACTTCAAGATTAGATACATTATCGGTCTAAACATTAATTCCGTATTTGGAGTAGATGGAATTAATCAGGCAGTGCTTAGTTTATTTGTCTTCTGGTTCACAATGACTGCGACGGTACTACTTGAGACATATCCATTCTTTAAGGATAGGGTATTTGTTCTAAAACACTTAGTTAAGTTCTTCGCTCCAATCATCTATATTCTATCAATTGTGACACTTAAAACTCATATAACTGCCTTATTCGGTACTCAAGCGGTAGATAAAGTATTCTATGGTGGAATCATGTATTCAATAGAAATCGGTTTAGCCTTAACGATGATTCTATCAGTGTGGATAAAAGAATATAGAACCCACATTTCAGGTAAATTTATTAGAGATTTCATCTTAAGCTTACTTGGAATGATCTTAGTATCTGTGCCTTGTTTCGCATTCCAACTTCTATTTGGAAAGGGGAACGAGGGACTTCTTATAGAAGATTTTAATTTCATTCACAGAATGGTTCTATATGGTGCGTTCATCTTGCCTGTCATAATTATTTTAATTATGTATAGATGGGATTATGACCATAAGAGATACGCACTTCTTTATATGAGTCTTGCGATATGCATAAGTTATAGTATTATCTATTCATTTAGTGACTTGACTCATTTAAGGTCATATCCACTTCACTTATGTAACCTCGCAGTATATATGGTTCCATTATGTCTAATATTTAAGATTCCACACTTCTACTATTTCACATTCTTTATCAATGTGTTTGGAGCGTTTATGGCAATGTTATTCCCGGGTCTTGGGAATGAAGCAACCATATTCACATCCTTAACTGTGAAGTTCTGGATTAACCACTATGATGCATTCTTCATGCCAATAGTGATAATGGTTCTTGGTTTATATGAAAGACCGAAGATGAAAGAAATGGGATATTCTATGATGGGTTTCTTAGGATATTTCGTGCTTGTATTATTCGTTAATGCCTACTACACATCAATAGGTATAGAGACAGACTTCTTCTTCATCAATAGTGATTATATCGCATCTAAATTTGGTGAAGGAGCTAAAAGATTAAGACTAATCACCGCAACTATTAAAACTAAATCAGGTGGTGAGATGATCTTCTATCCGTTATATCAAGCTCTATTCTATATGGTATATAACGGAGTTGCATTTATGATGTGGTACATATATCTTGTAATGTTTATGCTTCAAGATAATTTAGATGATTTATTTACTAAGAATAGAAAATATAAATCAGATATGGAGGCACTGCTTAAGAGCCTTCAAGGAAGAAATAAAGGTGAGCCTATGAATAAAAACGCTACTAATGATCTCATATTAAATAACTTCTCAAAGAAATACTCAACAAGTAACGTCTATGCGGTTAAAGACGCTAACCTTTCCATTCATGGTGGCGAAATCTTTGGCTTCTTAGGTCCTAATGGTGCAGGTAAATCAACTATTATTAAGAGTATTGTAGGTATTCAATCTATTTCAGGCGGTTCTATTAATGTTTGTGGATACGATATGGAACATCAATCAACTTTAGCTAAGATGAATATTGGCTTTGTCCCAGATCACTATGCTTTATATGAGAACCTATCAGGAAGAGAATACATCAACTATATTGCTAACCTCTATGGTGTTTCAATCGAAGATAGAAATAAGAGAATGGATGAATACGTTAAGAGATTCAATCTTGAAGGTGCATTTGAAAATCCTATTAAGACATACTCTCATGGTATGAAACAAAAGATTACTATTATGTCAGCTTTAATCCATAACCCTAAAGTATGGATTCTTGATGAACCTCTAACTGGTCTTGATCCAGATTCAATCTATCAAGTAAAAGAGACAATGAAAGCTCACGCTAAAGAAGGAAATATTGTCTTCTTCTCATCTCACATCATAGATGTGGTTGAAAAGATTTGTGATAGAATCGCCATTATTAAGAATGGCCATATTATTAAGACTGTAAGTCTAAAAGAACTTGAAGATAATAATATTCAACTAGAAGAATTCTATAGAACTACTATTGAAGAATGTAAAGTAGAAAGAGTAATAGAATAATGAAAAACGTTATGACAAAGAAAGGAAACGTAAAATCTATAGTCTCTCTTTTTAACTTAACTATGATGCAGTTAAAAGAGAAACTAAATATTTCGTTTAAGCAAAACATTAAAAAGAGTTTGCTATCTTTGTCATTCTTTATTATAGGTTTCGCAGTAGTTACTGTAATCTGTTACTTCTTAATCTATTTTTCAAAGAAAATGATGATCTTTGACTTTACTGGAGCATTTCCAACAAATGTCTTAGTATTCATCTTTACTATTATGATGGCTCTCTCCATCATATCTAATACTGTTAGTTTAATTAAGACATTATATTTCTCTAGAGATAATTTCGTACTTCTTACACTCCCAACTACACCAGAAGTCGTATTCTTATCTAAGTTATTAGTTCATTATATCTTCGAACTAAAGAGAAATATAATGTTCTTAATTCCACTATTTATAGCTTATGGAATGAACACAAAGCTTCCGCTTTATTATTATCCTTGGATGATTGTGATCTTCCTCTTTGTAGTATTAATCCCAGTACTCATTGGTGCATTGCTTTCAATCCCTTCTATGTATCTATATCAAGCTTTAAAGAAGAAAAAGATAGTTATGTATTCATTAATAGTGCTTGGTGTTGTAGGACTTGTGGTACTTGCGGGATACTTAATCTCAATCATTCCACCAAATATTAACTTTAAAGAAACTTGGGGTACAACATACTTCCAAATTAGAGGTTTCTTAACTGATTTTGAAAGAGGAGCTTTACCATTTAAGTTACTAGTTGAACTTATGGTTGGTAAGAACTTAAGTACTAAAGTATTCAATATGAATACCTTATATATTGGACTTGGATTCATTGGTTCACTAGTTCTTCTTTTCACTTTATGTTTCTTACTCTCTAAACCATTATTCTATAAGATGGCTTCAAAACCATTCGAATATAGTACTAATCCTAACGCTAAAATCAAAAAAGAAAGAAAGTTATCACCATTCCTCGCAGTTATTAAGAAAGAATGGCTACTCGCTTTAAGAGATGGTACACTAACATCTTTAGTAATAGAACTATTAATTGTGATGCCTTTATCAATCGCACTCTTAAATAGTTTATATAATGCGATGAACACAAGATTCTTAGGCACACAATTAACTGTATGTTTTAACTTCTTTATAACTTTACTTTTTATGCTCGCATCTAATATAAGAATTGCTAGTGCCTATAGTAAAGATGGCGCTGCTTCATATTTAAATAAACTTCAACCATCTGAATCAAGTAAACTTCTATTTGCGAAGTTAACTTGTAATTTAGTAGTTGGTATCCTTGGTATTGCGACTGTTGTAGTGATCTATTCACTATATAACGCACTTAAGCCAGTTGAATACTTAATGTTCTTTGTTTCTGTATTTGCCCTCTTTGTAGGACACCTACTTGGTAGTGCGGGATTTGATATCATGAACTCTCAAGCTGAACAGTTTAAGACATTCTCAAGTCAAACAAATAACCCTAATGAAACTAAATCAACTGTGCTCGCATTCGTTTTATCACTCATTGCAGCAGGTTTCTATATGTTTATTGCGATGGACTCACAGAAAACTGCCTGGATAAAGATAATGTGTGTATGCTTATTCTATTTAGGACTTAAAGCTTATCTTTATTTCCTTAGAATCAAAGTTTATTACAGTAGAGGTAACTAGTATGAAGAAACCTGTAATATTCGCAATACTAATCGCATACATCGCATCTATCATGGTTGTACAATTCTTTGGACTCAAGATCGTTGAGATGAGGGGAAACACCTATATTACTTCTATTGAAGTAAATGGATTTAGTTTCTCATCTAGAGATGATGTAACTGATGAAAAATATCAAAAGATTGTACAACTTACTGATTCAACTGGAAAGAAAATTGACCATTATGCAGCATACTTCATTCCAGGAAATTATGATTTCACTGAAGAAAATCTTAAAAAGAATCCAAATAGGATTAAGATTGACTATAAGATTAATCCTTACAACGCATCTAATCAAACTATTTCTTTTGTTTATGATAAGGATGCATCAGAAGGCTCTGTTTATTTCGATGAAGAAACAAACGAATTTGTCTTCTTAAAACCAAAAACAATCTATGTAATATTGACAGCGAGAGATGGATCTACCATTAAAGTTGAAATAGGTATATCTTTAATCGCTGGTTAGTATAAATATAAGGAGAAATATGATGAAAAGAAAACTCTATTCTGTATTACTCACACTTGCATTAAGTTTAGCTGTAGTATTTGGACTTGCTGCATGTACAGGTAAATACAAAATGAAAGACTTTGTTGCTGATTTCTCTGACTTCAAGAAAACTTATGAAGTAGGAGATGAAATTGATTTATCTAAAGTCAAAATCTACGCAACATTCTCAGATGATTCAAAAGAAAACATTCCTTTTGAAAAAGTTACTATCACCATTGATGGTACTCAAGTCACATTAGACAACATCAATAAAGCCACAGAATCTGTGGGTGAAAAAGTTATTGAAATCAAATATTCTAACATTGTTAGAAGTGTCACTATAAAAGTAGTAGAAAAACA
>JAILNJ010000182.1 GCA_024691665.1 Gammaproteobacteria bacterium
GCCGCCTTTAGTAGTAGAATCTCCATAACCGCCTTGAGTTGAAGAGCTATTACTACCTTGTGTGTTAGTTATTTCTGTGCCATTATCAACTGTCTTTCTTGTCTTAGATTTCTTTTCACAAGAAGCTAAGAATAATACAGCCGTTAAACAGAGAAATACGCTTAATATCTTTTTAAACATGTATAACTCCTTTTATTATGTTTTTAAATTAATATAATTTAAACGTGAGTTTATTATAAACCTAATGGTTAGAAATGTAAAGAAAAAAGTAAGGTCTAACAACCCTCTTGTTGGTAGACCTTATTTATTATTCATTTATTAAGCAAAATAAACTCTAATTTCAACCGCAGCTAACATTCTAGTTCTAGGGCTAATAGCGAAGAATGAGAAGTCACCTGTGAATTCATAACTATAAGTTGTAGTTCCTGATTCGAGTTGAATAGTTTTTAATGCAGTAAGACCAGCAGCATTGAATGAAGCAGCATCAGTATAAGCTTGGTTAAAACCAAATACCAATACTTGACCCTCAAATTGTTGAGATGAATCAACATCAAATTCAATCTTAGCAATCTTCTTGTTTCCGAATGCTTCAGTATTCATAACTACTGAGAATGGACGATTTTTCTTAGTTTTTTCAAGACCAACTTGATAGAAGCCACTTCTTAAAATTGCATGAGCATAAATCTTAACTCCATCAACAGTTACATTGTGATCACTATATGGAGCTTTTTCTTCTTCTACTGCACCAAGAGTTGATTGAGCAATTTTAATTATAGTATAGCTAGCTTGAGTTGCTGTTGTACCTTGTGTAGCAGTTGTGCCTTGTGTAGGTGCTTGAGTTTGATTTCCGCCACCATTAGTAGGATTTTGAGTTTGGTTTCCACCGTTTTGTGTTTGTGAGCTTTCATAATTAACTTTTTTCTTAGTTGGTTCAGTCTTTTTTTCACAACCAACGAGTAGAACTAATGCTAATAAACAAAAGATCACTGATAATAATTTGTTTTTCATTTTTACTCCCCTTTTTTTAATAAAATTAAAATTTTACACCAAGATTATTTTACTCTTTCTTTACATATATGTAAAGGTGTAATAAAGACAAATAAAAAAGCGAGGTTTTACGCTCGCTTTTTATGTGTTAATACAAGTTTAATTATAACTATTAATAATTTCGCTTACTGATCTAGAATCTTTATTATAATAGTTTGTATATTCACTAAACTTATAATCAAGAACGTTAACGAATTGACCATTTTGTCCTTGTCTTCTAATTAGTGTATATTCTCCAATCTTGATTTCTAGATAATTCTCAGTTTCACCCTTCTTGTATTCAACTGTGAAAGTTTGGTTTTCAACTTTCACATTTTCAGTTGAAGTTCTTAAACGATAATTAACTGATGCTTTCATAGTTTGGGCATCTAAAGAGATAATATAGTATTCATATAAATTTTGATTATCATAACTTAATAAATAGTTACCAGTTAAACCATTTAATTCAAAAGCTAATATATCAGGTAATTTACCCATCTTCTTTTCAACATATGATAAATCTGATTTAGAAGATACTTTAGTATAAGTTACAGAAGTTGATACTTTCTTATTGAATACTGCTGGATGAGATTGGTTTAAAGTCTTCTTAAATAGTTTGAAGTATAAACCAAGTGTTTCATATCCACAACCAGGAATATCTTTAGATGAAGTTTCTTGACCATTAGTAAAACTAATTTCTTTTACTTTATTAGTTTCTTCTTCATCATATACATATTTAATTTTAATAGCTTCAACTCTTAAAGCTACTGTGTCTGATTTATAAGCATAATAACCAGTACCATCATCTTTAATAACTAAGTAAGCTTTGATACCTTGTTGTTTGATTTGATCATTAGCTTCTGCATCTGAAGTAGATTGAGAGGTGTTGCTATATGTATATTTAGTTAATTCATATGTACCAACTAATTGTTTTAAAGTACCAGGTTTTGATGCGTAGCAAGATACTAGTGACATAGTCACTGCTACAAGAGCGATAATTGAGAATATATTAATTAATTTTCTTTTCATAATATTCCCCTCCTTCATTTGTTCTCCTTTCATATTTCTAGTTTGATATTATTACTTAATATATATTAAGTCAAAAGAATACAAAAAAACGGCTATAAAAACCGTTCTTTTTGTGAAAAAGATGTAAAAATGTGAAAATACTGTGTATTTTAAATTACTTCTCTTAAGCCATTAGATTCAAGGAATTCTTTTAATTCTTTCTTATGGTGACCATAGATAATTTGATGATGATTACCTAAAGAACTTCTTAAGAAATATGAAGCATTAGAGTTAAGTTTAATCTTAACTTGGGTTCTACATCTATCCTTTCTATATTCATTAGTAAATAGATTCCCTTCTTCTACATAGAATTCATCTAGTCTAGAGTTAATCTTTAAGATTGTGATATCTCCAGTCTTAAGTTCTCCATGTAGTCCAATACCTATACCTGATTCAAAGTGTGTATCAAGTGTAGTATTTAAAGACATATCAAGAGGGAGTGTACAGTGAGCGAATTCAACTGTATTATTTACTGGGTCAATCCATTGAGGATTAGCTTGGAAGGCTTTTTCGTTTAATACCTTTAAAGCTACATAAGCACTTATCATCGCAGGAATATCACCTTCACAAGATGCGATAATACCTTCTTTATTAAATAAAGCAAGTGATAAACATGCAGATGATTTAACTGCCTTAATAATATCGAAACATCTAATAGTAAATCCGTCTAAGTTATATTTCTTAACTATTACTTTTAATGCTTCATGAATTCTTAATGCTTTATCTAATTCTTTATTATCGTATTTGAAGTCATAAGAATTAGATAAACCAGTTTCATTAATCTTATTTATTTCTTCTACTACTTCTTTATCATCAATATCAACTAGTTCAATATTGAATACATCTTCCGCTCTGGCGTAATTAACATCTGATGAGATTAACCAATCACTAGGAACGCCAATAACGCCTAGTCTAGCTGGTTTATTTTTTACTTTATTGTTCTCATATAATGTCTTGATTCTATCTGCGATATAGTCATCATTACCGTGAAGAACTTCACCCTTTCTTCCATTATCCTTTAAGAATGTGAGAATCTCAAGCGATGCAGCTAAAGAATTAGATGCACCATAAGTTAAAAGATAGAATGGTCCTGGGAATAAAGAATATATTTCTTTTTTAAATATAGCCTCAGATCCACCAGATTGAACCAATATTAAAAGAAAATCTCCATCTTTTACTTTAAATAAATCATCAACGATAACGAATTCATATTCACTATTTAACTTTTGAGTTAAAGAATCAATTAGTTTAGCTGAATCCTTACTAATTAAGTCTCCATAACTCATCATTGATTTGATTGGGTATAAATAAATCTTATTCATATAAACTCCTTATTTAATAAATCTTATTTAATTTCTTTTTAAGAATACTGACTAGGACATCAAATATTACGATTATTAGTACTAGTAATATGAGCCATGCGAGTATTACGCTAAAGTCTAGATTTAGTTTCGCATCATTAATAATTTGACCAATTGAATTATTGACTGAGGCAATATATTCACTCATTACCATTACTTTGACTCCTAAAGATACTGATTGAAGGAAAGTGATTAACATTGGAGGCAAAGCTAAAGGTAAATATACGTTTTTATACTTTTCAAAAGTAGTACCCTTAAGCATTTTAGTTTCTTCAATAATACTCTTATCGATCTTTAGCGCTCCACCTACTCCATAAAGAAGCTAAAGTAGAAGTGGCTCAAGGAAGTGATCCACTAGTGGCTGCATTCGCTAAAGAATATTACGATGTTATAATTGCCCCAGTTAATCTAGGTGCTAAATTCTATAATA
>JAILNJ010000018.1 GCA_024691665.1 Gammaproteobacteria bacterium
CATTTAATTGTCTTTCTACAAGATTGACAAGATGGTGAAATATAGAGATATATCATTTTATTTTTTCCTGCTCATATTATAACATAATAAATATTTTTAGAATATTTAATCACATTTTATTCAAAATTTATTTTATTAATGTATAATAAACTCAATGTGAGGAGGATTTTATATTTATGAAATGGAATTTAGATTTTCTCTACAAATCTAGAGAAGAATTCTTAAAAGATTTAGAAAAGGCAAATGGTTTAATCGCAGAGCTTGCATCTTACCAAGGTAAACTCGGTGATGAAGAATCATTCAAGAAATACTATGATTTAAATCATGTATTACTAAGAGATTATTTAAAGGTTTACTTATACGCTAGTATGAGAGAAAGCCAAAACAGAAAGGATAACCTTAACGTTGCGGATATGCAACAAGTTCAATTCTTATTCGCTAAACTTGGTCAAGCTACTTCTTTTGAATCAAGTGAAATCTTATCTTTAGGTAAGGATTATGTATTCAAGATGCTTGATAAGTATCCTGATCTTGAACCATTAAGACATGGTTTTGAAGACTTATTCAGAAAAGAAGCTCATACTCCATCTAAGGATGCTCAATCAGTAATTGCTAATTACTCTATGTTATCTGGAGTTGGATCTGATTTATATGGCTCTTTAACATCTGCCGATGCAAAGAAAGTTGAAATCAAATATAATGGCGAAAAAGAAAAGGTTAGAGTTACTAAAGAAAACTGGACTGCTTTAATCCAAGATGCTAAGACTGATAAAGATAGAAAGAATGTATTTGAGGCTTGCTTCAAGTCTTATAAAGACTATCAAAATACTTATGCTTCTATTTATAATTCAGTACTTCAAGCTGATATCGCACTTGCTCGTAGTAAGGGATTCAATAATGCTCTTGAAATGCATCTCTTCGGAAACAATATTCCTGTATCTTTATATCACAACCTAATTAAGGCAGCTCATAAGCTTGCTCCACTTGCTAAGAAATACTATAAGATTAGAAAGAATGTATTAGGTTTAAGAAGATATCATACATATGATAGATTCTTATCACTTGGTGGAACTAGTGATAAAACTTATACATATGAAGAAGCTAAAGAATTATTCTTTAAATCTATCGATAAGTTTGATGATGAATTCAAAGGATTCGCTCGTGAAGTTACTAAAGATGGATATGTAGATGTATATCCAAGCGATGGTAAGAGAGGTGGAGCTTATTCAAACTCTGTACCTGGTGTACACCCAATCATTCTTTTAAACTTCAACTCTAAGTTAAATGATGTATTCACTTTAGCTCATGAAGCAGGTCACTCAATCCATACAATGTTCAGCCAAAAATATCAACCACTTGAAACTGAAGATTATACAATCTTCGTTGCTGAGATTGCTTCTACTTTCAATGAACATAATCTATTAGATTATCTTTTAAATAGTGGTAAGTTATCTAAGAATGAAAAAGTATCATTAATCCGAAACGCTATTGATGATATTATGTCTACATTCTATAGCCAAACTCTATTCGCTGAATATGAATATTTAGCTCATACTAAGGCAGAAAATGGCGAACCTATTACTGCTCAATCATTATCTGAAATCATGGTTAGCCTTTATAAGAGATACTATGGCTTAGATATCAGAAAAGAAAATGGAAAAGAATTTGTTTGGGCATATATCCCTCACTTCTTCAATTCTCCATACTATGTATATCAATATGCTACTTCTTTTAGTGCTTCTCTTGCTATCTATGAAAAGGTTAAGAATAATGAACCTAAGGCATTTGAAAACTATAAAGAAATGCTTAAATCAGGTGGATCAGACTATCCAATTGAAATCGTTAAGAAAGCCGGAGTTGACTTCACAAAGATGGATGCTATCAATGGTGTTGTAACTAGATACGCAGAACTCCTTGAAGAACTCGAAAAGGCATTAAACGAATAGTTATTGACTAAATTAATATAAGAATATATAATTTATAAAAACGATGAAGTAACGGATATTTATATTTACTTTAAGAGAGTCTTTGGTTGGTGCGAAAAGATATTAGATATAAATAAGTGTGGGGTTATGGAGTTTTGAAAATTTACTTAAAGCGCTATGAATTATTCATAGAATTAAGGTGGCACCGCGGAATAAATCCGTCCTTAAATTATAAGGGCGGATTTTTGTTTATATAGGAGGTAAAATTATGAGAATTATATCAGGTATCCAACCAACAAATGTTCCAACTCTTGGAAACTATATTGGCGCAATGAAGAACTTTGTTAAAATCCAAAATGAATTTGAAGATGTAGATTTATTAGTATTTGTCGCAGATCTTCATTCAATCACAGTTGAGCGTGATAAGGCAGAACTTAAAAAGAATATTAAATCTTTAGCTGCACTTTATTTAGCTATTGGACTTGATCCAACTAAATGTCATCTATTCATTCAATCTGAAGTAGCTGAACATTCTGAATTATCATTCATTTTAGAATGTAATTCATATATCGGTGAAATGGAAAGAATGATTCAATTTAAAGAAAAGAGTGCTAAAGAAGGCGCATCAGTTAGAACTGGTCTTTTAACTTATCCAATTCTTATGGCATCTGATATTCTTCTTTATGATGTAGACTATGTACCAGTTGGCGAAGACCAAAAGCAGCATCTAGAAATCACTAAAGTTATCGCTGAAAGATTTAATAATAAATATGGTGAAACATTTAAAATCCCTGAACCATATATCGTTAAATCAGGCGCTAGAATCATGAGTCTTCAAGATCCTCTAAAGAAAATGAGTAAATCTGACCCTAACCAAAAAGCTTATATTACTCTTCTTGATAATATTGATGAAGCTAAAAATAAGATTAGACGTGCAGTAACTGATTCAGTTGGTATTGTTAAATATGACCTAGAGAATCAACCTGCGGTAACTAACCTTATTAATATCTATTCAAACCTTACTGGTGAATCAATTGAAGCTATTGAAAAGAAATATGAAGGCTTAGGTTATAAAGAATTCAAAGAAGATTTAGCTAACATCGTTGGAGATGAACTCACTAAGATTCAAGCTAAATACAATGAAATCATTAAATCAGACGTATTAAATAAAGTTCTTGATGAAGGTAGAGATTACGCTAAATCAATTGCGTTTAAGAAAATTAGAAAAGTCCACAAGAGAGTTGGACTTGGTCGTGAATAATAGAAAAACACAAATCCTATTCAACTGGATTTGTGTTTTCTTTTGTTTCTATTTCTTCTTCTTTTTTCTTTCTATTACTTAACCATTTAAGGAACATTGATAAGAATATACCAAAGGCTAAGAATAGTACTGCGAGTAATACGTGCCACCAAGTATAGGCATTAACTATTTCATGTACGTTTACGATAAATACTGCTGCTACTGATGCACATACAAATCCCATAATCATATAAAGGCATACTTTATGATATTTATGGAATAACCATTTAATTGGTTTAGATAGGAATACTAAAGATACTGCGGCACCTAAGATTAATGGGATAAATAGTTTTAATTCATTAACTAAGAATGCACTATCTTTATAGTTTTCAAAATGGATTAAGGCACTTATTCCATTTAGTACTGGATAGTAAAGTCCTACAATCATAAAGATAAGCGAACCACTAATACCTGGGAAGATCATAGCTAGAGTTCCAAGCATTGTTAAGAAGAATAAAATAACCATATCTTTAAACTTAAGTACTTCAAATGTCGCATTGATATCTGCACCTTGATCATTAACTACTAAGTTAAGTACTGCAAGTCCAATTACTACGAGGAACGCAACTCCAAATACTATTGGATATTTTTCTTTATGGTGTTCTTTTTCTTCTTTTAGTAATTTTAAGTCTGGTACATCATTGATGATACCGCCAATAATTACGCCTGCGAAGAGCGAGATTGTTTCAATGAATATTACTGCGAATAGGAACTTAAGTAGTTTAGATGCGAGGAAGATTCCCACAATAATTCCTAAACCTACTTTTAGTAGGTATAGGAAATTAGGCCAGAATTTCTTAGTAAGGGATGCAAATGCATCAACCATCTTCTCATAAACACCTAAAATGAATGCGACAGTACCACCGCTGATACCCGCAATCATATTACCTATTCCAATTAATATTCCTTTTAAAAATAGGAGGATAGACTTCATAATACCCTCCTAATTTCGCCATATAGTTCATAAGCGCTCGCATCAAGTATTTCTACTTCTACGATATCGCCTTCTTTTATATCATTTTCAAATGGACAAGTTGCGATGATTGCACCATCCACATCATCAGGCGCAAACATATAGTTTCTAAGGGTAAATGTGTAATCATCATTATATAATGTGACAATTGCCTTATATTTATTTCCGATTAATTCACTCTTTAAAGATAAAGCTATTTCATTTTGAAGAGCCATTAACTCATTATATCTCTTTTTAGATATAAATTTAGGCACTCTTAAATGATATTTAAAACTTAGAGTATCTTCTTCTCTAGAATACATAAAAGCTCCCATATGGAAGAATTTAGCTTCTTTCACGAATTCTTTAAGTTCATTAAAGTCTTTATTAGTTTCATGAGGGAATCCAACCATTAAAGTAGTTCTGATAACTGCGTGTGGGATTTCCTTTCTAATTTTCTTAATTAATTCAAGTGCAGATTCTTTAGTAGACTTTCTCTTCATTAACTTAAGAATCTTATTAGATGCGTGTTGGAATGGAATATCAAAGTATGGGGCAATGTTTTCATTATCCTTAATAACTTTGATTAATTCATCAGTAATAGTTTCAGGATAGATATAGAAAGTTCTTAAGATTTCTACACCCTTAATATGCGCAATCTTATCAAGGAGCTCTGGAAGCATTAATTTATGGTAGTTATCAACTCCATATTTAGATGTATCTTGAGCAATAATATTTATTTCTTTTGCGCCACCTTTAACTAAATAGTTAACTTCATCTATGATATCTTCCATATCTCTTGATTTAAATGGTCCACGAATAAGAGGGATTGCGCAGAATGCACAACGGTTATTACAACCATCAGCGATTCTAACATAAGGTGATACTGGAGATGTGATTAAAACTCTATCATTGAATGATAGGTGATCTTCTTTTATCTCAAATAATTCCTTTATGATTTTTGAGAACTTAGGATATTCCTCAATCGATATAACTCTATCTATTTGAGGAAAGTTTTCTAAAGTCTCATTTTTATATCTAGTCGCAAAACAACCGCAGACTACGATCTTTTGGTTAGGCTTCTTATTATTTACGCAATCAAGCATAACATCGATTGCTTCTTTTTTCGCACTTGTGATGAATGCACAAGTGTTTATAATAATAAGATCTGCATCGTCTGCGGTATCAGTTATTGTGAAATTTTGTCTTTTAAGGAGTCCAAGAATCATTTCACTATCGACTTGATTCTTAGAACATCCAAGAGATATCATTCCAACTTTCATTATTATTTCTTGTTTGATTTCTTACTAGGTTTTTTTAAATATAGAATACCTGTAGTACCAGGTCCACAATGTGATCCAATTACAGAACCACACTTAGTTGTATATATGTGTTCGAACTTACAGTTCTTTTCAATTAATTCAACAATATACTTTTCAGTATCATCATTATCAAAACCAGTAACGAATACGTATTTCATATCTACATCACTGATTTCTTTCATCATATCATCGAATTGAGTCTTAACAGACATCTTAACATGTCCAATTGGTTTCTTACCGATGATGAGTTTTCCATCTACAACTTTAATAATT
Organism: Gammaproteobacteria bacterium; assembly: GCA_024691665.1. Taxonomy (GTDB): domain Bacteria; phylum Bacillota_I; class Bacilli_A; order Izemoplasmatales; family UBA1188; genus UBA1188. Next base: position 5,773 of record JAILNJ010000018.1, read on the forward strand.
GGTTTAATTGAGAGTAATTTTACAACGAAACCAGCAAGTTGAGAGCATCTACCACCCTTAATTAGATAGTTCATAGTGTTGATAGAGAATTGAGCTCTTAGATTAGGAACTATTTCTTCATCAGCAATTTTCTTAATTTCTTCTCTACTCTTACCTTCATTTACTAAGTCTCTAATCTTTAAGATTAAAAGGCCGGTTGCGGTAGATAAGTTTAGTGAATCGATGATAGTTACTTTTTCAGGATCTTTACATGCGCTTCTTCCAAGAGTCACAGATTGTTGGTTCGCACTTAATGTTGAACCAATACCAGTAAAGATGATTGAATATCCTTCATCAATATATTTATTAAATAATTCTGTATAAATAGCTGGACCAACTGCGCTAGTTGATGGAAGCTTTCCTGTTTTCTTTTCGTTTTCTTTGATTTGATCAAGAGTAATTTCTACTCCATCTTTATATGCTTCATCAGAACCTTCATATGATACAAGTAGAGGCACTACTTCAAGGTTCAATTCTTCTACTAATTCTTTTGATAGATCACAAGTAGAATCGCTTATGAGTTTAATCTTTTCCATATATTTCTCCTAACTTGTATAATTTTACACTAATTCTATATAAAAATAAAGATATTTTATATAGGTAAAAAAATAGGAGTCGGTTAGTTCGACTCCTATTTAAAGTTAATATAAGTGATTAAATCATCAATTGAATAATATTTAGAAAAGCCAGCTTTCTCTACTGTTTCACCATCAATTCTTGAAGTTGAATATACAATTCCTTTATTAGTTCCTTCAATTTCATATAGTGTAATACAGTTACCTTTAGTGGTTGAACTTATATTATATCTTGAGATTTCTTCTTTAATTTCATCAGTTATTACTACTTGTGCGATATCAATCCACTTTTGATTTATTTGATAGAATGCATCACCACCACCGATAATACATTCACCATCATCATCAAGGACATAACTTCCGATACGTTCAATCTTAAGTTCATCAATCTTAGAGATATGAGAGTAGCAGTTTCTATTTCTATTTAAGATAATTGTGTTTGGTCTAATACGTTTGATGTAGTATGGACCAGTTGCCTTTTCAATGAATGAACATGTTCTAATATAGGCAGTATCACCTTTTTCAAAACCAAATTCATAAGTTGATGGACTAACTGTCATACCATTATCTAAAAAGCTTTGAGATACTAAATAAACATTTAATAATCTCTTTTCTGTTTCATTTAATTCTCTTGTGGTTTCAATCTCTAACATTCTATCAGATAGAGTTCTAATTCCTTCAATATGAGCGTTACTATATTTAGTCTTACTATTTAAGTCGCTATAATATTCACTTAAACCTTTAACTGGAAGACTCATATAATCATAGTTTTCACTAGATGGATCAAACATTACATAATAAGTGAAAAGTAAATCTTTTGAATCATATACTGAACCAGTATTTGATGCGATACCATCTTTTAAGGTGATGATATATTTGAATGTGCCTTCTTCAGTTTCATGAACTCTTAGTGATGCGGGTGATGTATAGATGTATCCATCAACCTCT
>JAILNJ010000019.1 GCA_024691665.1 Gammaproteobacteria bacterium
GAAGAACAGTTTACTAATGAAACTGGTGGATATATTATCTTCCTCGATACTTCTTCTGGTTCTTATAAGGTTAAAGAATCTAAGTATACTACTTATGAAGTAGACTTTATAAGTAGTGGAGAAAAGATCACTGCGCATATCCCATCATTTACTATCGATATTCGTGAAGAAGACATAATTAGTGCCTGGCTTAAAAAGGAAGGCAATAGATATGTTTTTGAAAGATTAGTAATAAATGGTTTATCTATTATTCAAAATAAGACATTTAAAGAAGAATACATAGTAGTTGAGAACGTTGAAATACTTGAGGTTAGAAAACCAAGTAATTTAAACTACTTATATGAAAAGATGGATATCGTTCAAAACGGAATAGACACAATCAGTAAGAATATGTCTTCACTAAAGAGTTTTAAAGATCAAGCTCCATCTCCTTATTCAAGTGCCTACTACTATCTAGATCAAACTAATTCAATTCTATATAGTATTTATACTCCTCTTTCTTTAAAAGAAGCTGGAGTTGAGGAAATTGTACTCGCAATCTTCCCAATGATTAGAACTCAATCAATTCTATCTACTATTTCTTCTTACTATGGATATATCGTATTAGTTTCTGTAGTATTCGCAGTTCTTATTGCCTTATACATCGCTCGTTCATTCTCAAATCCTATTAAGGATATTGAAAGAGAAATGATTAATCTGGGTAATAGTAAATATAAATTATCTAATTATAAGTTTAAAAATAGGGAATTAGTATCTCTTCAAACTACTCTTAACCAAATCAAAGTTGATACTAAACTTAGGGTTGAATCTATTGAAAGTCAAAAGAATACCCTAGAAAAACTTAATGATGAACTTAAGAGGGAATCAGACTTAAGAAGTACATTTATCGCTCGTCTTTCTCACGAACTTAAGACACCACTCATGGTTATAAGCGCTACCGCAGAAGCCTTAGAGGATGGAATTATTAAGGAAGATGAAATAGATTCAAGTTATCAAACAATCTTAGATGAAGTAGATAAAGCTACTTCTATCATCAAAGATATCATCAACACTTATAAGAATACATCTACTAATAAAGACTCAGGTCTTAAAATGGTTAGATTTAATTTAAATGAACTCGTAAATGATACTTTATCTACTTTAGAGCCTTTATACGAAAAGAAAAGATTCACTATGGCTCGTAAATATGATTCTACAGTTTATATAAGCGCAGATAAAGAAATGATTAAAGAAGTAATTTCTAATTACTTAACTAATGCGTTTAAATATACTGAAGAAGGTCAAAAGATTGAGATTAATATTAAAGAATTAAAAGATTGTTTCAGATTTGAAGTTAAAAACTATGGTTCATTTATTAGTGAAGAAAATTTAACTAAGATCTGGCTTCCATTCTTTAGAGAAAAGGAAGACGTAGATAAATCATCTACTGGAATGGGTTTATACTTAGTTAAAGAAATCTTAGAGAAACATTCATTTAACTATAACGTAACTAATTTCGAAGAAGGCGTTATATCTTACTTCGAAGTAAAAAAATAGGGCTAAAGAATTACTCTTTAGCCTTTTTCTTTTCAATTAAATAATTAATATGTGGGAATAATACTGCGGTAACGAGTTCTACAGAAAGTAAATAGATATGAGTCATCGCATGATGTTCAGTTGGATGAATCATAAGTAATACTGAGAATACAATAGCGACAGCTGATTCAATTAAAGATAATACACATACAACTGTCTTCTCTTTAAATTCTAAGATATCTTCTTCTACTTCTTTAGCTTCTCTTAAGATTGCCCAGATAGCCCAGATTACACATACACTTGAATAAACTTCGATTAGAAGCATTGTGATAATACCAATAGATACTTCAATAACGCCCCAGATTAAATTATATAGTTCAAACTTTTCATGTCTTTCAACAAGACATAAGATAGCTTTTTCTAAACCATATACTATCATTAGTGAACCAACTAAATACTTAACATTTTCTACAATTGGTTCTCTAAATATAATAATTAATACAGCGACAGCTACATATAAAGCTGCCTTTATTGATTTCCAAACTTTCATAATCCACCTTTTGTTATCTAATAATATTATTTAAAGAAAGTACAGATAAAATCAACTATAAACTTCCATGTTTTTGGATACTGTTCAAGTATTAAGTTTCTAATACTTTCTTTTGAATAACTAGTAGGAACTATATTGCCTTTGGTTTGATAACCGATGACTATATTACCTTGGGCATATCCGCCTACCGCGACAAACTTACCTAAAGAAAGTCCTCCTATTGAATATAGTCCACAAGACATTCCGCCTAAAGCGAGTAAGCCTAAAGCAAGACCACCTACAGCAAATGGAGCAATCGCAATACCGCCTACACTCATAAGAAGCGCAATCGCAAGTCCTGAGACAGATAAAAGTCCTGCTCCAACTCCACCAAGTGCGAATAAGCCAAAGGCAAGACCACCCACAGCGAACACACCAACTGCCTTACCACCTATCGCAATTACGCCTTTAGCATCATTGCCTATAGCGATAAAACCACGAGCTTTCTTTCCTTTTCCAATATTAATATGAATAAATGGCATTGAGCCTATAGTCTTTTCACTCTTATATTCATATCCTAAATAGAATACTTTGTTTTTAGAATTAACGTACTTTTTATTTCCTATTAATTCATCAACACTAATCTTATAGAAATCAGAAATGAGTAATAGTTCTTCTATAGTTGGTTCTACAGCTCCTTCTTCCCAAGATTCTAAAACATCCATAGATACGTTTAATTTATTAGATACGTCTTCTAAACTTAACTTATTATATTCTCTAAGATAAGCGATTCTTTCATTTAGTTTCATTTTTATTACCTATTTAACTTGTTATTTATATATCTAATTATATAATACAAACAAATAAAAATCTCCTATCAAGTATCCTATCTCACAAGCATCTAACCTTAGGGCTGCTTCG
>JAILNJ010000044.1 GCA_024691665.1 Gammaproteobacteria bacterium
TGTTATAATTTTTATGGATAGAAATCAAGTCACTATCTGAAACAATTAATACTATCAACAAAAACAAGGAGGATTTTGTTTAAAATGAAAAAGAAAAGTTTTATCTTAGTGGTATTACTTCTTCTTGTAAGTATGTTTACTTTAACTGCTTGTCAAGGTAAAGATGGATTACCTGGAGATAAAGGTCCTGCTGGAGAACCTGGTGCTAATGGTGCTGATGGTACAGATGGACGTGATGGTGTAGATGGAATAGATGCCACTCAAGCTGAGCTACGTGTTAATGGAAATAGTATAGAATCTAAAGAGAATGGAGACTGGAAGCCTGTAATCAGTTTTGATGATCTTTATGCATATTCACGTACTTATTCTATTACATTAGATCCTAATGGTGGTACTATTGAACATTCTGTTATCAAAAATCTAACATATAAACAAACATATACAATTGAAGATGAACCTGTTTATGAAACAGAGAATAGTGGTAGTTATACATTCGTTGGATGGTTCAATGAAGATGATGAACAACTAGAATCAACTAGTATTGAAATTGTAAAAGATTTATCTTTTAAAGCTAAATGGAAAGGAACTATCTTCTTTGATGCAGATAGCTTAGAAGGAGCAAAAGGAAAGACTTTCGTTAACGTTGAAGGATTAACTGATCGTCAAGCTATTGTTCCTCTAAAAGAAAAATTCATCACTGATTATTGTGCAGTTATGAGTTATGACGAAGCTAAAAAGACTGCAATAATGGCTATGAACACTACTGATTTATATAATGAATTCTTGGCAAACGCATGTCATAATGGACAAATATTATTTACTATTGAAGGTGACAACTGCATTACAACTGATTTCTATAAAACATATGACTTTATGTTCTGGTTCTTATTAAATAGATATAATGTAGTAGCAGATTTTAATAATGATCCTGCAAGCGATAAATATAAACCTTACGTTGGAACTAGTAGTTACGCTGTAAGATGTAAAGATATGGCAAAAATGTTACATGATAATGATTTCTCTACTATGACTCCTGCTTGGATTGGGGAATTAAATAAAGGTGCAAGTGACACATGGTGTGCAAAACAATTAGCACAAGCTCTTGCTAATTTCTTAAATGCTACTGGTGAACATATCAATGGAGCTTCAACTCAAAAATTAGTTCCATTCTGTGAAGGATTAAGTTTCCAAGATGGTGAAACTGTTACTCCTTATGAACCATATGAAGGATTAATTGATGTAATGTCAGATAAAGTTCCTACAATCGTAGAATTAATTGAAGATGAAACATTTGAATTACCTACAGTTGTAAAAGATGGATTTGTATTCGAAGGATGGTTTATTTATGATGCTACAGCTGAAACTGATGAAGCTAAATGGGGCAACAAAGTTACAGTAATCAATAAAACTTATAATGGTAAAGTAATAGCAGCTAAATGGACTGCTTTAACTGTGTAGGGGGTAACTTAAATGAAAAAGAAAAGTATATTTTTGATAATAATTTTATTAGTAATGAGTGCCTTCTGCTTAACAGCTTGTAAACAAGGCAATCCTGGTGTACAAGGAGAACCTGGAGATAAAGGCCCTAATGGTTTACCTGGTACAGATGGAGTAGATGGAGAAAATGGTGAAGATGGAGAAAATGCTAAAGCTCCAATATTCAGAGTAACTAAAGAAAATGGTATCCAATATAAATTAGGTGAAGATGGCACTTGGGTTACATTGGTATCAATGGAAGACTTAGTTGCTTATAAGAACAAATACACTGTAACTTATAACGTTAATGGCGGTACTGCTATTGCTCCTGTTAAAAATATTGTTTATAAAACTGATGTAACGCTTCCTGTAGCAATAAATGGAAGTTATGAATTCCTTGGTTGGAAAACAGCTGACAGTGATACAATATATACTGAAACTTATAAAGTATTAGGTGATACAGTATTAAACGCTGTATATGCTTCTAATATTTATTTCAACCCTACTAGTGGTCAAAATTTCGCTGAAGGCGAATTAACACAATTCGCACAATTTGGTATTGGTAAATATGGTGAAGGTGGAGATGGTAAAATCCTTACTATCGGTGATCCTAAAAAATTATCTTCTAACAAATGGTGGTCACGTGTCTTCTTAAAGACTATTGATGCTAGTCAAAACTTATATCAAATCGTTGGTGGTGCTGCTGATGGAATAGATTTCCCAGCAATAAACTATGATTTCCTAATTGGTGCTCATTCTGCTGCTACTGATAAAGCTGCTAGAGCTACAGTTATGGAATTATGTAATGCTAAATATTTTGGTTATGTAGTTAAACTTGAAGGTTTCACTCCTGATGCTTTAGAAGTAGGTGCAATTGAAGTTACTGCTACTGTTTATTCAAGAAACCATTCAACAAAGGTATTATATGGTCAAACATATACTTTACCAACTTCTACTGATCCTAACTTCCTTGGATATACTATGGATAAGGTTCACGCTATAAGTGGTGATGTTGTTCCAACTGGTAGCACAGTATTTAATATTCTAAATAAATATACAATCAACTATGTTTTAGGTGATGAAAATGCTACAGGAGTTCCTGCTAGTGAAGAAATTGATACAGTAGAAAAAGCTAATGCTGAATTAGTTACACCTTCTTGTGATGGTAAAGTTTTCAAAGGTTGGTTCTATGATGCTGAATTTACAAAACCTTGTATAGTAAGACCACTTAATAGTGCTACACTATATGCAAAATTTGCCGCTCCTACAAAAGTAACATACGTTTTTGATGGCGGTGTTCCTTACTATGAGACAAGAGAAGCTATGGTAGATGACTTCCTAAAAGATGCGATGGAAAAATATGGGGTTACTTCAAAACCAAATTGTATGCATGTAACAAATGGGGTACCTACTGATGGTTCAACTGTAGAAAACCCAGTAGGATTTGCTAATGTATTCTCTGCTATTTATGGTATGTTCGCAGATTCTAGATATGCATACAAATGGTGCTGGATGAGAACTTATATCCTTAGTGTAAGTGATAGCACTTCTAGCTTATCTGCATTACAAACTGGAGATGAATCAGCTTGGAGATATGCAATAGGTGCATTCTTATTCAAAACTCAACGTACTACATATCCTAAGAGTGCAAACTTTACAACTGATGAAATGGCTAATGGTTATACATTATCATTCTATGGAGAAAGTGTTGCACTAGAGTATTATGTAGCTTCTTCTACTATTACTGCTATTGCTAAAGAAGGTTATACATTTGATGGATGGTATGATGGTGATGGCAACAAAGTAACAGAAATAGCTGAAACATCAACATACAAAGAAATAACATTAACTGCTAGATGGACTCTTATTGAGTAATCTAAATAGCAATAAAACAAAAGGGTGTAAGTTTAAAAACTTACATCCTTTTTTATTTACCATTTTTCAACTGTTCTATGTACGATTACTGTAAAAGAACCTCTTAATTTAGGATAATACCTGTTTATAATAGTGATTTTACAAGTACCGCAATTATGACCCGTAATTACACCATCTTTTACAGTTGCAATTGCTGTATTTGATGAGTACCAATCAAATGTTTCTAATAAACTCATATTATTTGGAAACTCAAGTGAATGTGGAGGCAAATTATATATACGAGATACTCTACATGGTGAATCTAAAAATGTATAATGAGTAGTACCATTAGTATAAATATTACTGCTACCATACATATAAGTAGTTTCAAACTATAGTTCTTGTAGTCTTTCATTAACTACTACTATAG
>JAILNJ010000103.1 GCA_024691665.1 Gammaproteobacteria bacterium
CTATAGAGAAATTATAGATAGATCTTATTGCACAGAGTGCAATAAGATCTATCTATAATTTCTCTATAGTATATTATCTTGTTCCACTTTATATATTATCGATTGCACTATCATTCGCAAGTCCAAACCTCTATACCGCTATGGCCTTTGACTCAGGTGGTGTAGCATCAGGACCAATGACTACATCTTTTGTTCTTCCAATGATTATCGGTGTATCTTATGCATATGGTGCATTAGATAACGAGATTATGGGTAGAGCTTTTGGTGTAATCGCAATGGTTGCATTAATCCCAATTATCGCAATTCAAATTCTTGGTATTCTTGATCAAGCAAGAATTAAGAGAATGACTCTCGCATACTTTAATAAACCAATCCCAACTGATGATTCTGAAATAATTCATTTTGAGGCGTAATATGGCAAAGAAAAAGATTGAAAAAGAACCTTATGACAAATCTCATAAAATCGTAAACCTCTATATGGTTATTACAATCGTTAATCAGGGAATGGGGGAAGCTGTGATGTATCTAATTGAGAAACATCAAGTATCAGGTCAATTCATTCAAAAAGGTGAAGGTACAGCTTCTAAACAAATACTTGACTTACTCAGTGTAGAAAACAATTCTAAAGAAGTTATCTATTCATTCGTTAAAGAAGCTAAACTTGATGAAATGATGAATGATTTAGATAAATTCTTAAAGAGTAGTAAGAGAGTTCAAGGCATTGCCTTCAGTATCAAACTAGACACAATCGCAGGCAGAACTGCATATCACTTTTTAACACAGACTGTAGAATAGGAGGAGAAAATGGAAAAGTATTCATTAATTATCGCTATCGTTAATACTGGATTTACTGATTTAGTAATGGATGCAGCTAGAGAATCTGGCGCACCTGGTGGAACAGTACTTCATGGAAGAGGAACTGGAACTAAAGAAATTGAAAAGATGTATGGCGTTACAATTTCTGAAGGTAAAGAAATGATCATGATAGTAGTTAAGAAGAGTGAATCTGATAAGATTCTAAAAGCTATCAATGACGCAGCAGGTCTTCAAACACAAGGTAAAGGTATTGCGTTTAGTCTTCCTGTAGAATCTGTCGCAGGAATTAAAACACAAGTTCAAAAAGAAAAGAGTAATTAGGAGTATATATGGAAAATATTTTAAACAAAATTAAAGAGAATTCTTTAATTATTATCATGGCATGTTTATTTGGAGCAGCTGGATTTACATTTATTACTGGTTGTGCATCATTCCCAAGTAAGTTCTTTCCAGTAATAGGACATCTATTAAGTTTAGTTTTATCACTAGCACTTCTTGTGTCTATCCCTCTATTCTTAATCCTTAAGAATGAGAAACTTGCTAAGTATGCAACATTCATCTATGGTGGTTACTGGTTAATTAATAGAATCTTTAGTTCATTTAATTCAACTATTCTTATCCAAAAGGAAGCTGGTTCAGGGAACATCGCAAGAGGCATCTTCTTATTTATTATTGGATTATGCTTAATTGGAGCAATTGTATTATTCGTACTTGGTAAGATCAAGAATGAACATCAATTCATTATGTTAGCTTTAATCGTATTATGTGGCACAGTTGGATTATTCTTTATTGAATTCATCCTTGATATGATTATGTGTATTACAAATAAACTAACTTGGATATCATACTTTGATGCGATAGCTTCAGATTTACTTGTACCAATCGGACTATTAGCCGCAACTATTAGATTATCTTGGGTTACTAAAGAAGAGTCAATTGAAGTAATTGATGTTGAATAAAACAAAATAAAAAAGAGGGTCGCCCCTCTTTTTTTATTATTCTTAATTAGTATTTTCTAGCTACTAGTGCGATGCCATCAATTACTAGGAGTACACCAGTTGAAATAAAGAAGATTGTAACAAGTGTGTCACCCCAATTAAATCTAGTACCGAATGCGATTAAGAGTAAGAGAATACCAGCTACTAATTCACCAATACAAACTAGAATATACATAGTGTTCTTTTTCTTAGAGAATAATCCCATTAAAGATAAGATTAATAACACTACAGCAACTACGATTAAGATAATCCAAGTAAGTTTACTTCCCCAACCGAGGAATACGATACCTACACCAATAATTAGTTCAATTGCGCCTACAAGCACATTCTTATATCTGAAGATATCAAGAATACCATAAGCGAAGATTAATACACCGAGTACAATAAATAATGATTCTAGGAAATTAGAGAATCCTCCAACTTGACCTAAGATAAATGA
>JAILNJ010000124.1 GCA_024691665.1 Gammaproteobacteria bacterium
TCCTTTAATGTATCAAGTATCTGATGTAGTATTAATCAATAAAATTGATACATTAGATTACTTTGATTTCAGTATTGAAAGAGCTAAACATAATATATTAATGAGAAACAAGAACGCGATTATCTATACAATCTCCGCAAAAAGAGGAGATGGTATAGATGAAGTTGCTACATTTATAAAAGAAACTATTAAAAAGTGGAGGACACAATAATGCCAGAGATTTTCAGAAAGAATCCCGCAACTACTTCTAAATATGAAGGAGAGAAAAATCCAAAGAAGAATTTTCTTAAACTTGGACGTAAGATTACTGATAATGTTCAAGTAAAACTTTTTGGTGCAAAATCTACTTCTCCAGAATATTGGGGATTAAGAGAAGTATTAGATGATGATGAAGTAAATCTACTATTAACTTTAAAACAAAGAAAATGGTACACTTTCGAACAGATGTTTGAAAGAAATAAAAAGAACTTCGATGATCCAGTAAGATTTAAAGAAACAATTGAACGTCTTTGTTATCATGGAATCTTAGAATATGATTACGGAGATCATTATGATGATAATGGTCCAATCAAAGACGCACCAAAAGAAAAGAGATATAGACTTTCTTACTATGTTCCTGGTTCAGCTGAATTATTCAATTCAAGTGAAGATAGAATTGCAAAGAATCCACCTGTTGCTAACTTCTTTGAAAGAATGACATTCTTACCACTTGAACACATTACATCAATGGTTGCACCTGGTGGAATGGGAATTGGTATGCATGTTATCCCAGTTGAAAAAGAAGTAGAAATGAATAAGGAATCAGTAAAACTTGAAAAGATTTCTTATTGGCTTAAGAAATATGAAGGTCATATTTCAGCTGGTATTTGTAGCTGTAGAGCATCTCGTACTATGCTTGGTGAAGGTTGTGCTGATGACTGCAATGACTGGTGTATCCAAGTAGGTGATATGGCTGACTACACTGTTGAAACAGGTAGAGCTCACTATATCACAAAAGAAAAAGCATTAGAAATCTTAAAGAAAGCTGAAGATAATGGATATGTTCACCAAATCACTAATATTGATGGTGAAGATCATATCTTTGATATCTGTAACTGTAATGTTGAAATCTGTAATGCCTTAAGAACATCACTTTTATATAATACTCCACATATGAGTAGAAGTTCATTCACAGCTAAAGTTGAAACTGAAAACTGTGTAGCTTGTGGAAGATGCGTTGAAGTATGTCCAGCTGGCGCTGTTAAATTAGGTCAAAAGTTATGTACTAAGGAAGGCCCTATTGAATATCCAAAAGCTATCCTTCCAGATAAGATTAGATGGGGTAAATATGCTTGGGATGAAAACTATAGAGACACAGCTCGTTATAATACATATCCAACTGGTACTGCACCATGTAAGACAGCTTGTCCTGCCCATGTTCCAGTACAAGGTTATCTCAAGATGGCATCTCAAGGAAGATATAGAGAAGCTCTTGCATTAATTAAGAGAGTAAATCCATTCCCTGCAGTATGTTGTAGAGTATGTAATAAACGTTGTGAAGACGCATGTACTAGAGGCACAGTAGATAAGGCTGTATCAATTGATGCAGTTAAGAAATTCTTAGCTGACCTTGAAATGAAGAGCGAAAATAGATATGTACCAGAAAAGGTAATATCTAAAGTTGATGGTGAATGGGATGAAAAGATAGCTATTATCGGTGCTGGACCTGCAGGTCTATCATGCGCATACTATCTTGCTCAAATGGGATATCATCCAACTGTATTTGAAAAGAATAAGAAACCTGGTGGAATGATGATGTATGGCATTCCAACATATAAACTTGAAAAAGACGTAATTGAAGCCGAAATCGATATTATTAAAGAATTAGGCGCAGAAATTAAGTGTGGAGTAGAAGTTGGTAAAGATATCACCATTTCTGATTTAAAGGCGCAAGGATATAAAGCATTCTATATCGCAATAGGTTGCCAAGGTGGAAAGCGTCCAGGTGTTAAAAATGATGAAGCAGAAGGCACTGATATTGCTGTACACTTCCTACATGATGCACTAGATAATCCAAAACAAAAGATTGAAGGCGAAGTAGTTGTAGTTGGTGGTGGTAACGTAGCTGTTGACTGCGCAAGAGTATCTCATAGACTTGGCGCATCTAAAGTATCTATGTTCTCACTAGAAGATAGAGCTCATATGCCTGCATCTAAAGAAGAGATAGAAGAAACTCTAGAAGAAAATATCGAAATCAATAACTCTTGGGGACCTAAAGAAGTTAAGGTTGATAAAGAAGGTAAAGTTACTGGTATTGTATTTAAGAAATGCGTATCTGTATTTGATGAATTCGGTAAATTCAATCCTAAATATGATGAAAATGATTTAATGGAAGTTCCTGCATCTAAGATTGTATTCGCAATCGGTCAAGCTATTGAATGGGGAGAACTCCTTAAAGACACTAAAGTTACATTCTGGCATGGTAACTATCCAGTTGCTGATAAGTTTACTTATCAAACAGCTGATCCAGATATCTTTGTTGGTGGTGACGTATTCACTGGACCTAAGTTTGTAATTGATGCAATTGGAGAGGGCCATGAAGCCGCTGAATCACTCAATAGACATGTACACTTAAATGCTCATATGACTATTGGTAGAGATAGAAGATACTTTAAAGAACTCAATAAAGAAGATATCGTTCTTCCTGAATATGATAAAGCTGATCGTCAAGAAGCTGGAATGGATGAAAGAATCGACTATAAGATGAGTTTCAAAGATGCTCATAAGACTTTAACAGAAGAACAAGTTAAGATTGAAACAGCTAGATGTTTATCTTGTGGTGCATCTGTAGTTGATCCTAATAAGTGCATTGGTTGTGGACTTTGTACAACTCGTTGTGAATTTGATGCTATCCACCTCCATAGAGATCATCCAGAGATGACTGATATGAGACGTGCTGAAGATAAGATCACAGGTCTCTTAAAATACGCAACTAAGAGAATGTTCAAGATTATCTTTAATTCTGGCTCTAAAGAAGCTCGTATTATGAGGGCTAAGAGACGTCAATACAAGAGAGAAAACAAAGAATTTAGAAAGGCTAACCCTCATACAGGAAATAGTGTGAAGTACGATGCATGAGTTAGGTGTAGTATTTCACATCGTAGATGAAGTAGAAAAAGTAGCTAAAGAGAATAATGTTAAACATATATCTAAAGTTACTCTTGAAATCGGAGAAGTATCAACCATAGTTCCTGATTATTTTAGAGACTGTTTTAAATGGACAACTGATAAATCAGAGATAATGAAAGGTTGTGCACTAGATCTCATAATTCTCAAGGCATTTACTTATTGTGAAAACTGTAAGAATACATATGAAACAGTAAAACATGGTAAAACTTGTCCTAACTGTGGAAGTGACAAGACATACCTATATACTGGATCTGAAGTAAATATTAAATCGGTTGAAACTGATGATGAAGAAGAAGGGAATTAATCCCTTCTTTTTGTACACTTTAATTGATTTATTATCTATATTTAGATAATATATATTAAGGAGGTATTAATTATGAGAATCGCAATGTTTGACTCAAAACCTTATGATATCGAAACTTTTCAAAAACTAAATAACCCTAATATTGAATACAATTACTCCATCATAACCTTCCGCAAGCTTAATAGTCTTGAGGGATAGTTTTTCTTCAAAGAAAGTGTATTCAATATTAGGGTTATTTAGTTTTTGAAAAGTTTCAATATCATAAGGTTTTGAGTCAAACATTG
>JAILNJ010000134.1 GCA_024691665.1 Gammaproteobacteria bacterium
TATCTTTATCTTCTATTTCTTTTAACTGTAGTCTTTTTGTATATAAAATATCAGTTTTCATATTATTTCTTTTCAAGGACAAATAATCTTCTTGATTCAACTGGTTCGCCTTCCCAAGCAAAATGATCGAGTTTAATTACTTGAAAGTATTTACTAAATATATTAGTCCATTCTTCATCTGAAAGACTCAAAAGTCTTAGTACACCATTTTGGAATAACTTATTACCATCTACTAGTTCAATACCACGCGCTTTAGCTTTTTCTTCTGACATATAGAAGTTAAGACCAATAACCGCAATTGAACCTTTCTTTAATACCCTTGATAAATTCTTAATAATTGATAGACTGATATCTTCAGTAACAACATCAAGAACGTTACTACAGATAATGCCATCATAAGTATTGTTCTCAACTTCATTTAACCAAGTTTCATCTACTTTAAACGCATTAAAACCATTTTCTGCGTTATAAAGCTTAGCGTAGAACTTCGCACTATCAATGATGTTTTCACCTAAGTCTACCGCATCAACTTTCTTTACTCCAGCTTTAAGCGCAACAATTGCACCCCACGCAGTACCGCATCCATAATCAAGTACGTTTTCGCATTTTCCAAGTTCACTAACTGCGTTTAATAGTTTTACTGAAGGAGCTAGTTCTTTATAATCTAGGTCAGTGTATTTTAAAGCTTCTTCTTTGTCTTCGGCACTTATAGTTAAAGCTGTATCCCAGAATTTAACTAAATCTTCATTAATCCTTTTATTATCCATAATCAATCCTCTTTTTAGTATTATTATATCTATAATAAAGCTTTATTAAATGATTAATTTTAAAAATGATTAAAAATAACATAAAACTAAACAAAAAGGACAGCGTTTAGCTGTCCCTTTTAGAATGTTAGTTTAGTTTTCGTTTTCAATATCCATATATCTTGCGATTCTTACATTGTATGAGACAAGATATGTGAATGACACAATTGTTGGAGTAAAGATTGATAGATACATAGCCGCATATGTTGGCCAGTTAGTTGAAACATCTCCTAAAAATTGTGTGTTTGCGGTTAGTGAAGAATAGATTGAGAATATTAATGCAATCGCAACCATTCCTACCCCAACTATATTTAATACCGCAACTTCTTTTTGTTTAAGAACGAAGACTAATAAACACATTAATAATAGTATTAATAATGTTTCTTGGAATATTCCACGAGTTGGAATTAATATGTTTACGAATGTCGCAAACATAAATGGAACGATAGATAAGATATAGTATTGTTCACTATATCTATATCCAATCACACCATAACAGCCTAAAGATACCACAGAAAATAAGATTAACGCATATGATGTAATCATCCAACCACCTAGATGATTTTGAATAGAAAAGATAAGTAAATAAGTTGAAGATATAATAAGAATAACTATCAGGATCATCTGAACAAACAGTAATCCAATTTTAATCTTACTAAGTTGAGCTTTATTCATTTGTACCTCTAATAATTAAATCTTAGAATCCTTTATAGCTTGTTTAGTACCAAAATATACTGTCTTATTGTTTTGGCCTGATCTAAGACCATTCATATTCATAAAGGTGTAATTGTTTGATGCAGTATCAATAGTAACAAAAAAATACATATAAATCTTTTCTTCCCCTTTAACTGCGTATAAATACTTTTCAAGTTCAGTAGATAAGATAGCATCAAATTGACAATCGCCAGAGTCAATAAACTCTTCTCCTTCTCTTACAGTAACTGTATATCCAGCTGCCTCAAGATTAGCTTTAGCTTCATCTACAGTTAATCCTTTAAGATTACAAGAAGAAAGAACACTCACTAAAGCAAGGCATAAGAATAACGACATAAACTTTAAAAAATGTTTCTTCATAAAACCTCCTTATGATGTTTTAATTATATTAATTAAATAAATCTCAAACAATAAGCCAAAAAATAAAACCAAAAGAAAAGGGATAATCACAGTGGATTATCCCATATCTTTTTCACAAATAATTATTCTTCAGTGTCTGATAGTACTTTCTTTTGCCAACTCTTTTTACCACATTTAGGGCATTTCATATATCTAGTTCTACCCATATGCATAGCTAAATTTACTTGTTTATATGTTGGAACATATCTATGGTGGCAATGTTTACATTCATAGTATCCAGCAACTTGTTCTATTCTTACTAAGAAGAAACACATAACAAAAATTAATACAAATGATATCGCGATGATTACTATTCTAAGCCATGTTGGTAAGTCTAATAAAGCTGCGAGTAATATAGCTGATACAAAGATTATAGTTCCTATAACACCAGTTACTATTTCCATATTAAGAAGTCTCTTATCAGATGATTCTTTTTGTCTTTTAAGTTCAAGTAGATTTAATTCTGCTTGTTTATCATAGTCTTTCATTTCTAACTCCTCCCCAGTTAATAATTCGTTTACACTAATGCTTAATAATTCGCATAGTTCTAACATGATAGATGCATCTGGAAGTGATTTACCACATTCCCATTTAGATATAGCTCTATCAGTTATATTTAGCTTTTCAGCTAATTCTAATTGAGTAAGATTTTTACTCTTTCTTTTTTCTTGGATAAATTTACCTATTTTAATTTGATCCATAGAAGGCCTCCTTTATGCCTATAGTGTAAATGTTTTATTGATGAGAGTCTACAAACTGGTGGTTGAGTTAATGGGAGGATTAAACCCAACTATTGGTTTGTATAAAAATAAAATGGAGCTGAGCCCCATTAATAATTACATTGGTGCTCACGGTGGGAATCGAACCCACATGAATTCTTCATTCGGCAGATTTTGAGTCTGCTGCGTCTACCAGTTTCGCCACGCGAGCATAATGTAGGAATAATCCTACATCTTTTCAAGAACGCTCATGTTTAGTAAAGTTAAACCTTTATCAATAGTGTTCTTGATTCCTTTTAATAAGTTAAGTTTAGTATTTCTTTCAACTTCATCATCAATTAATACTCTTTCTTTTGCGTAGAATGAGTTAAAGAGAGTTGAAAGTTGAAGTAGATATTTAGCAAGATAATGTGGTGCGTATTCTTCTACTACCTTATCTAACACATCATTAAATTCATCTATCTTCTTAACTATTTCAAACATAATTTCATTTTCATATAATGAATAATCAACTTTAGATGGATCAAAATTAGCTGATTCTAAGATTGAACCAATTCTTACTGATGTATATTCAATATATGGTCCTGTTTGACCTTCAAATCTAGTAGCTGATTCAAGGTCAAATTCATATTCATTTTCTCTAAAGTTCTTAAGGTCATTAAAGATAATAGCTGAAACACCAATCTTAGTTGCGATTTCATCTTTTCCTTCAAGATTAGGATTCTTTTCATCAATATGAGCTTTAGCTAGTCTAATAGATTCATTTAATACGTCTTCAAGTTTAACAGCAGTTCCAGTTCTTGTAGACATCTTTTTACCATCTCTTAAGATAAGGCCGAATGCAACATGTGATACACCACTAGCAAATGGGGCGTCCATCTTAGCTAATACTTCTTTTACTTGGTTAAAATATAACTTTTGTTCATTACCAACGCAGTATAACATCTTATCAAACTTGAATTCGTTATATCTGTCCCAAACTTCTTCTAAGTCACGAGTGATATATAAAGTTGAACCATCGCTCTTTTGAATGATTGCAGGTGGGAGTGGATCTGAGAGGAATACTACTTGAGCACCTTGGTCTTCAACAAGCAATCCTTTCTTTTTAAGTTCACCAATGATGTAAGCTGATTTTCTTGAAGCTTCAGCTTCACTTGAGAACTTATCAAAGTGTACATTTAATAATTCATACATTCTCATGAATTCTTTTAAAGAGTAATTCTTAAATTTATTCCAAAGTTCTCTATATTCAGCGTT
>JAILNJ010000165.1 GCA_024691665.1 Gammaproteobacteria bacterium
CGATAACTCTATTATTTATTAATTATTCTACCCAGAATACTCTATTATCTTTAATTGTCTTTTCTCTAAATTCATTAGATTTAGAATAACCTAGTGCAACGTGACCAACACCTTCATATTCAGTTAAATCTATACCTACTAGTTTAAATAGTGCTAAACCTTTAATACTTTCTAGTTCTTCTTTAGCTCTGTGAATCCAGCAAGTATCAAGTCCTTGGTTCACAGCTTCAAGCATCATATTTTCAATCATACAAGAACCATCATAAGGAACAAATCTTCCTTTCTTTACTGCGACTAGTAAGATTACTGGTGCACCATAGAATGGGTCACCATCTTTACCTCTAACTTCAGCATTTAGTTCTACTATCTTATCTCTAAATTCTTTGTTAGTGATAGCAACAATAATACCGTCTTGTGTTCCTTTTGCGGTAGGAGCATTAAGTCCTGCGTTTACGATTTCTTCAATCTTTTCTCTTTCAACTACTCTTTCTGGATCAAAATCTCTACAACTTCTTCTTTCTTTAATTATTTTATGCATTGTTTATCTCCTTGTTTTGTTTTCTTTTATTGATTAAGAAATAAATTAAATAGAATACAGTAATGTATAGTAAGAATAATACAACTACGACAATTGGATATAATACTTGATTACCTTTTACTAAGTTGTAGAAGATAACGTAAGGTGTTCCATCATGATTTCTCAAGAACATATAGTTATATGGAATTGTATAATCAGCGATTAATGCGAGGCCACAGAAAGATAATAGAATTATAAATGTGATATAAATATTTTCTTTCTTCATACTCGCAAGACCTGCGATAAAGATATATAATGCCGCAAAGCCTGAGATTGAATGTGTGATTCCTGATACTACATTATCCCATGAAAGTACTGGGTATGCATTATAGTTTTGAGCTGCGCCAAATGTACCAAGAACTGCGCCTAAAAGTCCAAAAATAGATACAAAATCTAGAGATGCTTCTCTAATACGTCCTTTAGTAAATGCTGCTAGAGGAATGGTGATTAATTGAATACTGCATAGAAATAAAGGTAAGTTAATTAGTATAGGATGTGCACTTCCATCTTTCACACAAGCAATAATAATCTTAATTATTTCAAACGAATCAATTAGAATAGCTGATACGATTAATACTTTATTTTTAGTCTTATCATCTTTATTTCTATTTCTTATGCCAAATATTATGGCAAGACCTACCATTATAATCATTAAACTTGAAACAAATAGAATATGTTGCCAGCTCCAAGCTCCTTCTGGCGTTCTCTCGTATCCACCAAAACCAAAAAATTCTTTCATAAAACCCCTTTAACAATACTAATAATATAGCACAAATAAAAAGACACGTGTTTAAACACGCATCTTTATATTTGTTTTAGAGTTTTTGGAAAGAATCTTGAAGAACTAATTTCTTAAGATTTTTAGGTTTTCTTCCTTCTTTTAATACTCTTTCACCAGCATTAATTGCGCCAACTGGACAAACAAGTCCACATAAGAGACATCCTACACACTTAGTTGTATTACAGTGAGGACGTCTTGTTTCCTTATTCCATTCCATAGCTTGGTGTGCACCATCATAACATGAGATTACACATCTTCCGCAACCAACACACTTATCAGTATCTATTACTGGATATACTTTATAGTCTCTATCAAGTTCTTCAGCTGGAATAATATTCTTATTAGCAAGGCCTACTAAATCTTCTAAGTGATCTACTCCTTCTTTTTCCATATAACGAGCAAGACCATCTTTCATATCTTCAACGATTCTATAACCATATTGCATAATGGCTGTAGTAACTTGAAGGTTCTTACATCCAAGAAGGATAAATTCAGCAGCGTCTTCCCAAGTTTCAATACCACCAATACCTGAGATTTCAGCGTCTTTTAGTTTAGGATTAGTCTTCATTTGTTGGATAAATCTTAAAGCTACTGGTTTAACAGCTTTACCACTATAACCAGAGATAGATGATTTACCATTAATAATTGGAAGACCAACTTTCTTATTTAAATCAACATTAATGATTGATTTGATTGTATTGATTGCAGCAATACCATCAGCGCCGCCTTCAAGGGAAGCGATAGCTGGATCACACATATCTGTAATGTTTGGTGTCATCTTAGCCATAAATGGAAGATGAGTTGAACGTCTTACAGCTGCACAATATTTCTTACATAATTCAGGGTTAGATCCTACATCTGAACCCATTGCGTGTGATGTCATTTGAGGGCATGAGAAGTTAAGCTCAATCATATCGGCACCAGCCTCAGTAACGAGTCTTGCGAGTTCTTCCCAGTCTTCTTCATTAGAACCCATAATAGATGCGATTAATACATTATTAGGATAGTTCTTTTTTAGTTTTCTTAAATCAGCTAAGTTTTCTTCTAAAGAATGCTCAGCAATTTGTTCCATGTTTTTAAAACCGACAAATGGTTCTGCTTCTTTTGTTAATGCATCAAATCTTGGAGATACTTCATCAATCAGATAGTGTTTAGGACCAATAGTCTTAAATACTACACCACCCCAACCAGTTTCATATGCTTTAGCACACATGTCATAGCAGTTACCAACTGGTGATGATGATAGGCAGAATGGGTTAGGGAATTTAACACCCATAAAAGTGATAGATAAATCTTTCTTTAACATATTACTTTACCTCCATCTTTAAATATGACATAACTGCTTTAGTTACTTCTTTGCCAGTCTTAACTGAATATACAACTGTCTTATCTCCTGGAGCGATATCTCCAGCATAGAATACATTCGTATTCTTAATTCTATAACTTGGATCATTTAAATCTTCAAGTTTAATACCTAAATTAGAGAAATCACTAACTTGTCCAATTGCAAGAACGATTAGAGGAGCTTTAATAACTACTTTAGATTTAATAACTCTATGAGCGAATGTTACTTGTCCGCTCTTAGTTACTTTTTCAGGGATATATCCATCAAGGATAGTTACACCTGCTTCTCTTGTATGTTCGAGTTCTTTCTTAGAAGCTCTAAATTCACAGAATTGTTCATAAGCACAATCTGTAACATTAGCACATCCAAGTTTCTTAAGTGTGAGCGATACGTCCATTGCAACGTCTCCACCACCTACTACTACTGCAGATTCAGGAACTCTAACTCTTCCCTTCTTTTCTTTAACTTGTTTTAAGAAGTCTACTGCAAGTTTAACTTTCTTATTATCTTCAAACATTTCAAGCATTTTACCTTTAGAGAAACCTAAAGCTAAAATAACTGCATCATTTGATTTCTTAAGTTCATCTAAGAGTTTAGATGTTTCAACTTTTGTATTAAATACAAACTTAACACCTAAATCTTCAATTCTTTTAACTTCTTCATCTACTACTTTGTTTGGAAGTCTATATTCTGGGATACCATATCTTAAATATCCGCCAGCTTTAGATTCCTTTTCATATACTGTAACTTCAAATCCTCTTAAAGCTAAGTTACCAGCAGCAGTTAGTCCAGCTGGCCCTGCACCAATTACAGCTACCTTTTTACCATTAGCTTTAGCTTTCTTAAGCACACTCATATGAGTACATGATTCATAGTCAGTGATATAACGTTGAATCATAGAGATATTGATTGGCTTATCAATACCAGTTCTTGAACATGCGAGTTCACAGTATTTTTCTGTAGGACAAACTCTAGCACAGATTCCAGCTAAAATATTATTTTCTCTAACTGTTTCAGCTGCGCCTTCAACGTTTTTAAATCTTACAGATCTAATAAATTTTCCAGGATCAGTTCCTGCAGGACAATTAGCACTACAAGGTGCGTCAAGGCATAGTAAGCATCTAGATGCTTCTTCCATAACGTCTCTTGGAGAGAAACCTTTATCCTCTTTTAAGTAATCTTCTACCATAAAATCTCCTATATGTTTAAAAGTTTTCGTATATTCGTATAATTGATTATATCATAATTAATTATCTATGAATTATAGATAATTCTAAAACCATCAAAAAAGAGCCAATTTCGTGGCTCTTTTTCATATCTTTTTCAATTCTATACTACAAACATTCTAACTACAACATTTAAGAAATCATAAAGACCATGAGTGAACGCTAATCCAAGATATTTATATTGTTTGATAAAGTATTTAGCAAATCCAAACACTGAACCAATCATAAATGTAAATAATACTTGGAAGAATGAACCATTAATTAAATGCCAGATTCCAAAAAGCATTGAAGCAAGAATTACACCAATCCATTTATGTTTATTAAAGAATGATATAAATGTTTCTTGAACATATACTCTAAATATTAATTCTTCAACTGGGCCAATTATCAACATATAGAATAAAAAGTTAATTAATAAGTTAATAAACTTATAATCTTGATGAGATCCAACAATAGAATGACCAGCCCACGCAGGAATGAATGCGAAAAATAAAGATAATATTAATGCAATCCCAAGACCAATTAGGTATTGATAAAAGTTTTTAAGTTCAATACCAATTTTAATTTTAGTAATCTTAATAGCAATAAAAGCTACAGCACCATTAGTTAAATTCAGAAGTACATAAAGAATTAATCTTACATAAGTGTTATTTATACTGGAAAATAACCAAGAACAAAAAGTAATTCCAGTAATTAGTAAAATCGTTGCTACTAATACAATAATCTTTTTCTTTAAACTTATTTCATTTTGTTCGTTAGAATTTACTCGGATTTCATCGCTCATAATAAAATCTCCCCACATATAAAAATGGTCGGAATGGTGGGAGTTGAACCCACGACATCTTGCTCCCGAAGCAAGTGCGCTACCACTGCGCTACATTCCGAATTTAATAGTTTAAAGCATACGTTTTAAACTATTCTTGTGATTCACACTTTATAATTTCCGCTTTTCTAAAGTGTCTTTTAAATATTTTATAGCAGCTACCAAAGCCTCTATCAAAGTGATACTTAGTAGACACTAAATATATTTTATTAATACTAAAATTATTCTTTAATAACTTTTGAAGATATATTGCATTACCCCATGTTGTTTTAGATTTATCTTCAAGAATAATCTTGTTTGAATCAAAACCTTTTGATAATACATATTCATTCATTGCACTTGCTTCTGTTCTTCCTGCAAGTTTATTTGGCATACCGCCACATAAAACTAGAAAATCTGATTTAGATTCTTTATATGTTTTAAGTCCTAGTTCTATTCTATTGATTAGTTCTTCTTTCATCGAACCATCATCATTTAATCTTTTACCGAGTATTACTGTAATATTCATATCTATTTAATCTTGTCTAATATCTCTATTGGAGTATCTATTAGATCTTTAACCCCCTTATTTTCCAAGAATTCTCTATTTCTAAAGCCATATGTAACCATTACTGGAATACATCCTGAGTTAATTGCAGTTTGATAGTCACTATAACCATCTCCTACAAAATATACAGTTCCATCTTTATATCCTAACTTTTTTAAAGCATATTCTACTTCAGCTTTATCTGGTTTAATTGGAACTCCTTCCATTGCACCTACTACAACTTCAAACTTATCACCAAAGAAATGTTTAACCACTTTTTTAGCTAGTTCATCAGCTTTATTAGAAACTACTCCAATTCTATAGCCTTTCTTTAATACGCCATCAATTACTTCATCAATTCTATCGTATTTAACTGTAGAATCTACTGCGTGTTCTGAATAATATGATTTAAATGAGTTAAATCCTTCTTCATATCTAGGGTTATCAAAACCATTAGTAATTGAATTCGCAACTAAAGCTTTAATACCACTTCCAGTGTTAAGTTTAATCGCATCATTACTTAATGCCTTTTCACCAATTGAAGTTATTCCATAATTTATCGCATTCATCAAATCGAATGATGTATCTAATATTGTACCGTCTAAATCAAATAAAACTATTTTATCCATTTTATAATCTCCCTATCTATTATAAATTAAAATGCATTTTTAATGTATAATAAAGTTTGTGAGGAGATAAATTTTTATGGATAAAAACAAAATATTAGAATTAAACCAAAAATATGCAAACTTAAATAGTTATTATGGATATTTTATTCAGGTTTTTGGTTTTGATCAAGAAACAATCATGCCTAAGAAGGCACTAAACAAATCAGGTGAAGCATTTTCATATTTTATGAATGAGTACTTCAAAATTACAAAGTCTGAAGAATATATTAACTTTGTTAAAGAAGCATATAAACATAAAGATGAATTCAATGATGAATATAAAAGATTATTTGAATTAAGATATAGAAACTTAATGAGAAATGAATCTATTACACCTGAATTAAATAATAAGCTTACATTAGCAACTCAAAACGGATTTGCTAAATGGTTAGAGGCTAAAGGTGAAAATGATTATTCAATATTTGAAGATGCTTTAGCTCAAATGGTTAAAGTTGGTAATGAAGTTATTGAACTAAAAAAGAAACCAGGTCAAACTAACTATGACGTATTATTAGATGAATATGAGTTCGGTAATAACGAAAAGATTCTAGATGAATTCTTTAGTAAGTTAAAAGCTAGAATTGTTCCACTAATTAAAGAAATTAAGAATGCCAAAAAGAAAATTAATACAGAATGGTTACATAGACCTGTAGATATTAATATTCAAAAAGATTTAAGTAATTGGTTACTACACTTCAATAGATTTGATTTAGAAAGAGGATATATTGGAGAAGCTGAACACCCATTTACTACATTCCCATCTAAAGATGATACAAGACTTACTACTCATTATTATTTAAATGATTTCAGCAATAACGTATATTCAGTTATTCATGAAGGAGGTCATGGTATATTTGGACAAAATGAACCAGATTCTTACTATCAAATCGGTTTAGAAGAAAGTATGTCATCAGCTCAGCATGAAACTATTTCAAGATTCTATGAAAACATCATTGGAAGAAATAAAGCATACGTTTCTAAACTAAGAAGTAAAATTAATGAATTAACTAATGGTGAATTTAGTGATATTTTTGAAGAAGATTTCTATGATGGAATTAACTATTCAGCTCCAACATTCAAGAGAACTGAATCAGATGAATTAACTTATTCTATTCATATTTTAATTAGATATGAAATTGAGAAAGCATTAATCAATGGAAAAATTTCTACTAAAGGTTTAAATAAAGAATGGAATAGATTATACAAAGAATACCTAGATTTAGACGTAGAAAACGATAATCAAGGAATTCTTCAAGACGTTCACTGGGCACAAGGTAGTTTCGGATACTTTCCATCTTATGCATTAGGTAATGCTTATGGTGCTCAAATCCTTAATACTATGAAAAAGGAAGTTAATATTGAAGATTGTATTAAGAATGAAAAACTTGAAGTAGTTAAAGATTGGCTTACAGAACATGTATTCAAGCATAGATCCATACTTGAATACATGTTCTGTAAGCCAATCT
>JAILNJ010000173.1 GCA_024691665.1 Gammaproteobacteria bacterium
TAAGGCATCTTGGATTCTTGTTGATCAATTACCCAAGTACCACCTTCATAGTCTGCTTCAAAAGTAGACTATGAAGGTGGTACTTGGGTAATTGATCAACAAGAATCCAAGATGCCTTATATTGAATTTGATGGTCTTAAGAGATTAACTAAGAAAGACGCAATTCTTGCTGTTCCAGATAAATATAGCAATTACTATGCTTTCGCAGAAATTGATGTTTATCTAGAAGGTTGGGACAAAGCTGTTGATAACAAACAAGTTTTAACTAACTTCTCTTTCGACCTACTATTTGAGGCATATTAATATGAACAAGACTAAATTAGCTTCAATTGGTTTAATATCTGCCTCATTAATTTTAATTGCGTCAGTAACTACTACAGCAGCGTGGTTCGTTGGTTTATCCCAATTAGGCCTAGGCTGTATTGATGTCCATATCGGTACTAAAAACGTTGAAATTAGAACTGATGATGGTGAATTTAAAACTGAATTAAATAAGTCCGACTTAGCTCAAGTCGATTATTTTATTCCTTGCACGAGCGCGTTCTCCCACACATGGATGGACGTGCAAGCATCAAGTCCCATATTCAGAAGTGCATATACTGAATGTGTCTCACAATTTATGACAAATGAATCCTTTGCACCAGTTGCTGCAAAAGGATACTTTGCACAAGACTTGTATATTAAGACAAGTAGTGATTCCTATGTTTTAGTGGATCCTAAGGAAACAATATTTGAACCTGACTATGTTAGAAATGCTCAAAAGGCAGAACAATTAGCAGGTAAGAGTGGCAAAACAAAAGCTCAAATTGAATCTGAATTAAATAGCATTGTTAAGTCAATGCGTATCGCAATTCTTTCTCTTGAATATTACGATGCTTCAAATAATTTAGATCCTTCACTCCCTTATGATTACAAATTCGCTATCTTTGATTGCTATAAGTTTGAAAACTATGGCGAAGCTAACCAAAAAGAAAACAAAACATATTTAGGTGGAATTATGGATGTTGACGCTGATGGATATTTCGATGCGATATCCAATAAAGAAGTCTTATATGGTGAAGTCTATAACACTGATAAGACTGAATATGATGATCCTACTGGAGAAGATTCACTTCTAAGAGGAGAATCAACATGTTTCAATGCTAAACACAATGGATTTGTTGAAACATTCAATTATGAAAAATCTGCTGCTAATGGATTAGAAATTGCTACTGAGAACTCCATTGGCATCCAGGAAGCAGATAAGAAGTTTGCTATGAAGATGTATGCTGGAAAGCAAAGAAAGTTCGTCCTTTGCTTCTATCTTGAAGGTTGGGATTTAGATAACACAAATCTTACAATGTACGCTGCATTTAAATTAAGAATTAGCTTCATGGCACAAGACGGACTTAATTACTAGAAGGAGGTATTCAAATGGCAGAATATTTTGAATATTTAGGTATAATGCTCGGCAAAGTCTTTGGGCATATTGGAACCTGGTTTTATAAAGCATGGGTTTCACCTTGGACTGATGTTGGAGCAAACTTTAACGAATACCATCAAATCTTAACTGAAATTTTAGATAAAACTCAAAACACCTTCCTATTTTGGTTGATGTTCGCGGTTTTTGCTATTTTAATACTTGCTGTTGTCGGAGGCTTATTATTCCTTCTATTCTTACTTATCAAAAAGTACGTTAAGTTCGCAAAATCAGAAATTGATAAAGATGATTTAAAAAGACAAATTGAAAGACTTAATTATGAGCTTTGGCAAACTGTTCAAGAAAAAGACCGTATCCTTGGTCTTCAACTTAAAACTTTAGGCCCTAACGCTCCTAAGAAACCTGGCGAAGAACTTAGTGAAGAAGAACAAGATGCTCAAACTATTGATGAACTTGCTTCTAGATTCCCTAAACTCGCTCACGTTGATAATCTCTATAAAGATAAAGATATGTCTATTCCAGAATATCCTGGATTAACACTTGAGATGTTATGTGAAAACTTCAGAAACTTCGCATGTTCTCAAATGGGACTTTATTACAAACTTAATACTGTCCGTCAAATGTTTGCTGGCATCGGTGCTGGTAAGATCATTATTTTGGAAGGTATCTCTGGTACTGGTAAAACTTCCTTCCCATATGCATTAGGTAAATTCTTCGCACACGATGCAGAAATCTGTGCGGTTCAACCTAACTGGAAAGATAGAAGTGAACTTCTTGGTTACTATAACGAATTTACTAAGAAGTTTAATGAATCAGAATTCTTAAGAGCTTTATATACAGTCAACTATCGTAAAGATCTTAACTTAATCGTCCTCGACGAAATGAACTTGGCTCGTGTCGAATATTACTTCGCTGAGTTCTTATCCACTCTTGAAATGCCTAACCCAAATGAATGGAATGTTGAAATCATTGGTTCACGTGACTCTAGAGACCCTAAACTCTTTAAAGAAGGTAAACTTAAGATTCCACAAAACGTTGTATTCTTTGGAACAGCTAACAACGACGATAGTACATTTACTATTTCCGATAAGGTTTATGACCGTGCTATCTGTTTATTCTTTGATGATAAAGGTATTGCATTCGATGCACCTAACCAAGGTCCTATGAATGTACCTTATTCACAAATGCAAAAATTGTTTGATGAATGTGCAGAAAAATATCCTGTACATCAAGAAACATTTGATAAATTCTCTGAACTCGATACTTTCGTTATTAAGAAATTCAGACTCGCCTTTGGTAACCGTATTATGAAACAACTTACTAAATTTGTTCCTATTTATGTCGGTTGTGGTGGTACTGAATATGATGGTTTCGACTTCATCTTCACTAATAAGATCCTTAAGAAATTCGAATCCTTAAATATCGGTTTCTTAAAGAACGAATTAAAAGAACTCAATCAATTACTTGATAAGATGTTTGGACCTAATGAATTCCCAATGGCCCATAACTATATCAATAACTTAATCAGAATGAACTAATAAAGAACTATGCCACGTATATATTCTAGAACACAAAAAATACATAAGAAGTTTATTACTTGCACACAACCATTCTTTGAAGATCTCAAGAATAGGGAAGTTTATGATGCTGTTAAAGCAGGCAAGAATACTATTTTACGTGTGGACAGAACTGAAACTTCAGACCTTGATATGAACTGGGTTAAACGTATTGAAGATTGTATTCCACAATTAACAACAATCGTTACTAACCCTCGTAAAATCATTCAAGTTTTAGCGGAAGTTGTTCAAGTTGAAAAGGCAAAGAAAATTACTTCTGAATCCGTTATGCATTTAGCGAGCCATACTCAATTTGTTAAGAAGATTGATGAAGAAGGTAATGTTACACCAAGTAAAATTTTGAACGTCTATAACGATGATAATATTAAGATTTATGAAAACAAATTCATCGCTACATTAATTCGTAGATTATATTTGTTCGTTGAAAAACGTTATGACTTCATCTTGCATAACGCCACTATGAAAGATGTTTCTCTTCTCTACTATAAGAATCAAACTCAAATCGATGATAACGAAATTGAGATTGAAACTAGAGTAAGATTTGCTAAACCATCTGAAACTGACAACAAAGATAAGATTACTTCTTACTTAAGACGTATTAATGAAATTCGTAAATATCTCTCATATTTCAATCACACTGAATTTATGAGAATTATGCGTACTGAACGTGATGTTAGAAATCCTATTCTTCAAACTAACATCATCCGTAAGAACCCTACATATCGTAAGTGTTACCATCTTTGGATGTATATCGATCGTTACGATGGTGCAGGTGTAGATGTACGTGTTCAAGAAATTGTATATGACTTAGATAAAGCTGAAATTGAAAATATTACTAAGTCAATGTTTGTTGATTACATTACTTTAAGAGCTAAAGATAACGACGCTAAAGGAAAACCTGTATATTCAAAATTCTCTCCTAAGATTCTTAAGACTTTAGATGATGATGTTTATACATTTGGTTCCTTATATGATGGTCCTATTGATTATGTTCGTATTGATGATAAATATCGCGAATTCATGAATAGACCTAAAGAAGTTCCTAAGCATCCTACTAAAGCTGAACAAGCTTACTTCAAGGATGAATATAAACATAATAAGGAAATTAAAGAAAACGCTCCTGCAGTGGAAGCTTTGATTAAACGTAGAGAAGCTGAAGCTCAAAAATATTTAAAAGAAACTGAAGAATTATTCGCTAAGCAACGTAGAGAAGCAGAGGCCGCTAAGAAACAAGCTGAACTTAATCGCTTAAGAGCGCAAGAACAACGTATTGAAGACGCTAGAAGCTTGTTGATGGCTAAAGCTCAAGATGACTTAGAGGATAGTCAAGAAGTTAAAGAAACAAGAAATTATGATGAAGCATTCGATGAAATTATCGATGCTCCACAACCTATAGAACTTCCTGATTTCAATAATCTCCCACCTATGGAAGATGATGAAGAAATTGACCCTAACTTTGTATTACCAACTTTTAAAGAAATATTTGGTGAAGAAGCAGAGAAGGAACTTCCTGATGAAGGATTAAACCCATTATTTGAAAAGAAAGATAATAAGGGTGAGGAAGAGGAAGATGATGATGACCTCGCATTCGAAGAAGATTATGAAAAGAATGAAGAGGGACAAAAAGTAGAAAACATTTCCGTTAAATTCCCTACAAGTAGAGAGGAAGAAGAGGAAATGTATGGAAGAGTTATCGGTGAAGAAGAAACTGATGAAGAAAACTCTGAAGAATTCGAATATAACCAAGACGATTTCAAATCAGAGGAGGGAGACGAGACTGAAGACGACATGTCTTTAGATGATGAAATCCCAGAAGAATAGAGGGCAAAATGCTAGAGAACGAAGAAAACATCATTAATACAGAAGAAAATGTCGATGCTTTGATTGACGATATTGTTAATCCTAAAGAAGTCGATGATTCTCCTAAAAAGAAAAAGAAGGACAAAAAGGATAAAAAGGGCAAAAGCAAGGTCAAGAAAATTCTTGACTGGGTTATTACAGGTGTCTTTGGAACCTTGATTGCTATCTCCGCTGCGGTATTAATTTATAGCAGAGTTGGAGGAGATGGTTTCATTGGCAACTACTTATTCCCTCAAGTACTTACTGATTCTATGGGAGATGTTTATCCTGTGGGTTCTGTATTAATTGTTGAAAAAGTTAATCCAGCGGATATTAAAATTGGAGATAATGTCACATTCATGTATGACTTTAATCCAAGTGATAGTGTCGGAAAGATAAGAGTTACCCACCAAATATCAAATATTACTATTGATGATAGTTGGGAAGAAGGTAAGGGTCATTACATATTCACTGCTCATGGTACTAATAAGCAGAGTGAATTCTGTAAAATTGGTTCTAAAGAATATGGTGACTGTACTTACCAAACTCAGACATTCCGTGAAATGGATTTAGTCGGAAGAGTTAATAGAGTATCACCAGTATTAACAGCCGTAACAAAATTTGTTAAACAACCTATTGGTTTAATATCGTTAGTGCTAGTGCCTTGTTTATATCTCATGGTTACATCAGTAATAGACCTATTTAAAAAGATTCCTGATGATGAACCTACTAATTCAACTGTTAATCCTAATAGTGGAGGAACGGCTGAATATAAACCAAAAGTATACGCTCCTGGAGAAGACCCGTTAGCGGGTATGTCTCAGGAAGATAAAGAAAGACTCAAGAAAGAACTGCTTGATCAAATGTTAGGCAAAGGAGGAAAGAAGTAATGAGAAATGATAAAAACTACTTACCAATTTGGATATTGTTACTTGTTGCTAGTGTGTTAGGCATAGCATCATTCTTTGTTGTTCATTATTTCGGATTTTTCACTCAATTCCCATGGTTATACCTTGTTTATGTCTTAGGTTTACCAATTTTAGTGGGTGTTACCATTACATTCTTCATGATTTGGAAAAACCTCATTGCCACTAACAAAATTATTGAAGCAGAAAACTTTTATAACTTAGGCAAGAACAACCGTTTCTTTGACTACAACTTATTTGCAAAAAGAGCAAAGAAGATTCAAAAGAGTTTAAAGAACCAAACAGCTTTTGTTCTTACATTTACTACATCCCATTATTCAATGGTTAAGAATTCCTCACGTAACCCAGCGGTTACTGAATTAAATGGTTATATCGCTGATTTCTTAGGTGAATATTTTAAAGGTTCCACTAAGATCGGAATTCAAAATGTTTCGTTCTGTTTCCATCATGGACAATTTGTTATTTATATGGTCGGTTCAGAAGAACAAGTTAGAGCCACAATTGAAGTATTAGAAAACGAGATTTACGCTATCGTACAAGATAACTCAGTTAAATTATTTATTAATCCATTCTTTGGTTTCGCAGCAGTACGTGCAGGTGAAACATTACAAATGGTTATGGATAATGCTTTCTTGGCTAGAGATATCGGTGAAAGAAACTTCGATAGTATTACTTTCTATTCTGATTCGTTCAGAAAAGCAGCATCTAAATCTGAAATTCAAGAAATTAAAGATGCTATTGAAAATGATGAATTAGTGGTTTACTACCAACCTAAATATAACTTATCAAGTAAGACATTTATTTCCGCTGAAGCATTAATTAGATGGAATTCTAAAAAATATGGTTTAGTCTCTCCAGCAAGATTTATTGAAAAAGCTGAATTAGGTGGTTTAATCCACGCTATTGATATGTGTGTTTTTGAAAAGGTTTGTGAAGACCTCGCAGAAATGCAAAAACAAAATAAGAGAATTATTTCAGTATCTGTTAACTTCTCAATGTATGAATTCTATTCTCCAACTTTCTTAGAAGATGTTGAAAGAATTATTAAAGCATCTGGAATTAATCCTTCAATGCTTGAAATTGAAATTACTGAAACTACTTCTCAAGCAAACCCATTCTTAGCTATTTCAATTATGAAAAAGCTCAAAGATTATGGTTTAAAGATTTTAATGGATGACTTTGGTTTAGGATATTCTAACTTAGGTACATTAAGTAAGATTCCTTTTGATACAGTTAAGATTGATAAATCATTTATTGATGGAATGATCTCTGACTTAAAAACTAGAGAAATTATTAAGTTCTTAATCTCCTTATGTAAGACTAATGGTATGGAAGTCATTGCAGAAGGTGTTGATAAACAAGAACAAGTGGAAATCTTGAAAAAACTTAAATGCGATACAATTCAAGGTTACTTCTATAGCGAACCATTACCAAAAGATGAATTCGCTAAATTCTTAGAAGAAAATCCATTTGAACCTAACTTAGTGAAGAAGGAGGCATAATTATGATTCTCATTATTGGTAATAATCACGATGATGTTCTCTACTTCGAAAGCATCGCTAGAGATACTAAAGAAGAAATTATTCTTAAGAAGTATCACGCCACAACAGGCTTTATCTTCAATCAATCAGTGTTAATTGTAAAAGATATCTATACTTCATATTTATCCGCTGCATTAGCCTCTTATTTGATTGAAAAGTACCATATCCTAGTTATCTTTAGTGTTGGTAAATGCCGTACACTTTCTCCAGAACTTAGATGTGGTGATATTGCAGTAGGCAAACGCATTTTATTTGGTGATGTTGACCAAATTAATGCTGTTAAAGGAACTAGACTTGGACAAATTCCTGGATTCCAACAATCCTATACAGTTGATCCTAACTTATTAGCGATTATGAACACTACTTTGGATAGAGTTACAAGATCTAGACACTATGAAACAACTATTCTTTCTTCTTCAGTTTATACACTAGATTACACTGATATCGATCGCTTCAAAGAACAACTTGAAGTTAAAGGTGAAAATAGTGAAATTGTAGTAGATACAGATAGTGCTGGTATTTCTCTTGCCGCACAATTATTTGATATTCCAATGATTTCAGTTAAAGTCGTGGAATCAAAAGCAAGTGAAGAACCATCAGTAGATACATATTTAAGAGTATTAAAACAATACTCATTATTAGGCAAAGCGGTAGTTTCTTGCATCGGTGAAATCGGCAGAAACGACGTTTTGAGATAGGGAGGTAATTGAAATGGAAGAAAATAAAAACAATTCCCGTTCCTTAAAGAAATTCTTAGATGACTCTAAAGTTGTCTTATTAGTTCTTAGCATTATTTCCATTGTATTAATGGCTGGTGCTGTTGTAATTCTTGCATTACTTAAAGTTGATTATGCTTGGATTATTGCTGCAGGCGTTGGTGGTGCAGGTGTTTTATTTGCACTTATCTTATTAATATATGGAATTAATTATGTTAAGAAATCTAAGGTTTATTTCTATGATCAAGCTTATAGAGTTTCAAAACATAACATTGAAGCTTTAAGAGATCACTCTAAAGGTTTAAGAGTCTATGACAATCCTGAAATGGAAGAATTCAAAGACTTAAATAAAACCATTAGAGATATGTCTGAACAATTTGATTCCACTACAGTAGCAGTTAAGAAAATTGACTTTAGTAGCTGTGGAGTTAAATTCCTTGGTGAATCAGATAGCATTTGCGAATATAAATCTTTACGTGATAACATCACAAAACTTATCTTAAACGCTCAATCATTTAGAAATGCTGTTGTAGCTTTCTCTTATGATTTAGGCGAAGAAGTAATTAAGAAAAGAGACGCTACAACAGTTATTGATTTAATTCTTGAAGGTCTTAGATATCCTAATGTCTTAATTGCGGAAAATGACGATGAAAAAGGCTTTTTAGCTTTTATTCCATATTTTGATAGCGTTAACCAATTAAATGAAGAATTAGAAGAATTAATTCAACATATCTCATTAATTAAACGTAACGCTAACGGACAAGAAATGGCTTTATGTCATGTTGGTGTTGCTGTATATCCATATTCTGGTGTAGGCGATATTATGAGAGACCTTGGTTATGCAATGAAGCAAACTAAGCTCATTAACTTCTTTATTCCAGAACGTCCAATGAGACCTAACAAGGATATGCTTCAATCTTCAATGAACTTAAATAATATTTGTAAGTTCTATGAAAAGTTCTCTTCATTAAAACCTAACTTAGATGACATTGAAGGATCATTTAAACAATTAAGAAAGATTATTGTTGAAGTTAATAATTATTTCCGTTTCTCATGCTGTGGTATGCTCGAATATAACGACGCTGCTGATGCATATTTATCAACATTTGCATCTAACTTAATGGGAAAAGATATATTCCAAGAAGGCACAACAGTTAGAAGAAAATATATTGATGCATTAAAGAGAGTAGCGGATAAGGATTCATCTTATTACTTCTCTAATAGACTTCATATTGATAATGATGTTGCTCAATTTATTGATGTATATGAAATTTCTTCAGGCCAATTCTTCCTTATTAAGAGTGATGAAAAAGTTGTTGCAGTTCTTTATTTCCTCAACTTTGATAAAGAAATTGGTTTTGACACATATATGCGTGAATCATTACTTGTCTTCTCTAACTTCATTGGTTCATTCTTTAAAGAAATCCATGATAAGAGAGAAACTCAAGTTACTAACCAATCATTCTCAGATGTATTAAAGCTTTCTAATACAATGCTTTATACAATTAATCCTGAAACACATCGTTTATTATTCATGTCTGATGCCTTTAAATCATGTGTTCCTAAAGCACAACTTGGTAAGCAATGTTTCAAAACCATTTATGGTAAAACCGCTGCATGTACTGATTGTCCTTTAAGAAACAAAAGAAAGCACATGATTGAAAGAATTAGACGTACTGATTATGAAACAAGCATTGCTTTTAAATCATTAGATGAAGGACAATGCCAATTATTAGTTAGACCTGTTGATAAGAAATTTGAAACTCGTGATAGATATGATCAAGATTTACTTATCAGCACATATTATTCTTTCTACGATAACTTAGATAATGAATTTGTCAGTAATGGTAAGGGGTATCTCTTACTTATGACAATTGATAATATCGAAGAAATCATGAAAGCTGGTAATAAAGCTTATGTCTATTGCTTAAGAGACTTTGGCGAAAAAGTACGTGAATTAAGTGATGGCATCGATATTATGTATCTCTATAGAAATGATATCTTAGCCTTAATCCTCCCAACAGCGGATAAGAACGTTGTTATCGATTATGTAGAAAAGATATATAGAGTATCTAAAGAAACTAAACTTAAAGATGATGGAGAATATTATCCACTTAATATTTCATATTTAGCTCTTGAGTATGGTGATAAATATGACAACATTGAAGAATTCTTAGAAAAAGCTCAAAAGACAATCATTGCTTCTAGAAAGAATAGAGGTAAAGACTTACTTCAATTCATCGATGATAAATATGAAAGAATGGCTTCTAGAGAAGCACATATTCTTGAACTCATTGATGATGCTCTTAAGAACAAGAAATTTAAGATTAAGATGCAACCAGTCGTGGATAACATTACAAGACGTATCTATGGCGCTGAAATGTTAATTAGATTGATGGATGAATTCACTAATAAACACCTCAATGTTTCTGAATTAATTCAAATCGCAGAGGCATATGGTAGAGTTCCTGATATCTCTAACTCATTAATTAACTACATTGGTTCTTTATATAAGACTTATGGTTATACATTCTTTAAATCTATTGGA
Source organism: Gammaproteobacteria bacterium (assembly GCA_024691665.1). Lineage (GTDB taxonomy): Bacteria > Bacillota_I > Bacilli_A > Izemoplasmatales > UBA1188 > UBA1188. The sequence goes on from JAILNJ010000173.1 coordinate 10,568, forward strand.
TTCGATAGACTTTCAATTAACACAGACTTCTCTTACTTCAGTGATAGAGAGTTCTTAGACAAGATTAATGATCTCGCTATGAGATACAATGTACCAAAGAACTTCTTAGCATTCGAAATTACAGAATCTGATATGTATAACTCTTATGAAGACTTTGCACAGATTACACAACAAGTTCTTTCTACTAACACAACTCTTATTTGTGACCAATATACAGGTGACTTATTAACTCCTGAACAAATTAGAGAACTTGGATTCTCCGAAGTTAAGATTCCTCGTCGTCTTATTGTTGGTATTGAAAGCGATGAACAAAAACTTTCAAGAATTGTTGAACTTTATGAAGCATGTCGTAAAGAAAATCTTAAAGTTACAGTCGTCGGTGCAGAAACAAGAGAACAAGTTGATCTTCTTGGTTCTGAAATTAGAGAACTCTATATTCAAGGTAACTACTTCTATCAACCTCTTGATGAAGAAGACTTACTTGATGCTTTACGTAAAGCTAACTACTACGAAGATAGAATTCTTAATAACTAACACCATAAGCGGAATGAAATACTTCCGCTTTTCTTTTTGCCTTTTTAAGATAAGGTATCTTTAGATAATGAGGAATTATGCTGCTTTTTTCTTTAAGCGCTTTAGAATGGCTAAAAAATATGGAAAAACAAAACTTAAAGTAGTGGAATACCCGTAGATTGATTATTTATTTTATAAATATAAAAAAAGAGACCATCTATATCTCTATAAACGATCTCTTATTAAAATTAAAAATTTTTAATATTTGATTTCGAAGTTTTCAAAGGCAACTCTACCTTTACTAGATCCGCTGTATTCATCTTGAGGAATTTGAGGCTCTACAATAATTGTGAATG
>JAILNJ010000011.1 GCA_024691665.1 Gammaproteobacteria bacterium
TACTTTAATCGGAGATATTATATAATGAAGGCAAGGAGGAACATTTTATGCAAATTGATGTTAGAAGTAAAGGTATCAAAGTTACAGAAGATACTAGAGATTATTTAGAAAAGAGGTTATCTAAATTAGATCGATTCACTACTCGCCCTCTTCAAGCAAAAGTCGTTCTTAAATTAGATGCTAAGAAAGTAAGAGTTGAGGTAACTATCCCAATTGCTCATCTTATCTTAAGAGCAGAGGAATCTGACACTGAGATGTTTGATGCAATCGATAGATGCGCTGAAAAACTTGAAAAACAAATCAAGAATAATAAGCACAAACTCGTAAGAAGCTTACAATCTAAACAAGGCATTAACGATTTATTCGTTGATACACCTGAACCAGAGAAAATGGTTAACAGTGCAGTTAAAATTAAGGAATTCAAATTAGAAGTAATGTCTTTTGATGAAGCTGCAACAGCCATGGAACTTGGTGATCACTCATTCTTCGTATACAAAGATGAAAATGAAGAAGTAAATATCGTATACGTTAGAAATGATGGTGAATATGGTCTTATAAAGACTCACTAAAATACTTTATTTAAAGGCGGGAGAATGACTCCCGCTTTTTGTTTGCCTTTAATTATAAATACTCAAAAACCATTATTTTTTGTAAAAAAATAGTCTAAAAATATGATAAATAAAAAATGTATACTTTTGTTTAATAAACAAAAAGAAGTATTTATGGTATTATAGAGTAGATGAAATATATTTAAAGGAGTAGAAGTATGCCCTTCATAAAGCATAAAAACGACAATAAAATTAAAGGTTTCGTTCAAAAGAAGCTAGAAAAAAGAGCCATTAAAATAATGGAACTTGAAGCTCAATTTGAACAATTCGAAGAAGAAGACTTTAAAAATAAGACTGAAGAATTTAAAAAGAGATTCCAAGATGGTGAAAGTCTTGAATCAATGTTAGAAGAAGCCTTTGCTGTAGCAGCCGTTGCAGCTAAGAAATTCACTGGTATGAACCCATTCAAGGTTCAAATCATGGGTGGTCTTGTTATCCATGGTGGTAACATCGCTGAAATGAAAACTGGTGAAGGTAAAACATTAACTGCGGTTTTACCTGCATATTTAAACGCATTAACTGGTAAAGGTGTTCATATTATCACAGTAAACGAATACCTAGCTGGTAGAGAAGCTAATGGTGTTATCGGTGATTTATTTAGAAAACTTGGCCTTACAGTAGGACTTAACTTAAGAGATTTATCTCCAGAAGAAAAGAGAGCTGCGTATAACTCAGATATCATGTATACAACTAATAACGAAGTTGGTTTCGACTACTTAAGAGACAACATGGTTATTAGAAAAGAAGATCTAGTTCAAAGAGATTTAAACTACGCAATCATCGACGAAGTAGACTCAGTATTAATCGATGAAGCTAGAACTCCACTCATTATATCTGGTGGTGCAAAAGATACTGCAAGACTTTATGAACTCGCAGATAACTTTGTTAAATACTTAGGTGAAGACGATTATATCTTAAACATCAAAGATAAGACAATTGTATTATCAGAACAAGGTATTAAGAAAGCTGAAGAGCATTTCAATATAAATAACTTATACGATATTCAACATGTAACACTCTTACATAATATTTCTAACGCCTTAAGAGCTCAATTTATTATGCAAAGAGATGTTGACTATGTAGTTCAAGATAATCAAGTAATTATCGTTGACCCATTCACTGGTCGTTTAATGTTTGGTCGTCAATTTACTGAAGGTTTACACCAAGCTCTAGAAGCTAAAGAACACGTTGAAATCAAGAAAGAAACAACAACTCTTGCAACCATTACATTCCAAAACTATTTCAGAATGTATAACAAACTTTCAGGTATGACTGGTACAGCCAAGACAGAGGAAGAAGAATTCATTAACATCTATAACATGAGAGTTATTGAAATCCCTACAAATGCTCCAGTAATTAGAATTGATGACAACGATAAAATCTTCGTATCTAAAGAAGCTAAGTTTAAAGCTTTAGTTAAAGATATCGTTGAACGTCATAAAGTTGGTCAACCTATCCTAATTGGTACTATCGCAATTGAAACTTCAGAACTTGTATCTGAATTATTAAGAAAAGCTCAAGTTCCACACAGAGTATTAAACGCAAAGGAACATGAAAAGGAAGCTGAAATTATTTTAAATGCTGGTCAAATGGGTGCAGTAACAATCGCTACTAACATGGCTGGTCGTGGTACCGATATCAAACTTGGTGAAGGTGTAGTTGAACTCGGTGGTCTTGCAGTACTCGGTACTGAACGTCATGAATCAAGACGTATTGATAACCAATTACGTGGTAGATCTGGTCGTCAAGGTGACCCAGGTTATTCTTGCTTCTATATCTCTGCTGAAGATGACTTAATGGCAAGATTCGGTAGTGAAAGATTCAAATACTTAATTGGTAGAGTTCTTGAAGCTCAAGGAAATACACTTGATGATTCACTTAACTTCTCAATGTTCTCATCTTCAATCTTAAGAGCTCAAAAGCAAATTGAAGGTGACAACTTTGACCAAAGAAAGACAGTTCTTCAATATGATGAAGTCATGAGAAAACAAAGAGAGGTTATTTACTCTCAAAGAAGAGAAATCCTATTCCATGAATCAATTGAAGAAAACATCTTTAAGATTATTGAAGATACAATTGATAGTGTAATTGATGAATATACAATCATTGGTCGTGAAAGAACCGTAGAAAAGGAAGAATTATTTAAAGCTATTAATGGAACACTATTCCCAATTGATTATCTTTCACTTGATGATTTATCTACTGACCCAAATGAAACAAGAGACTCACTTTTCTATGCATACAAGAAATGTATTGAAGAAAAGAAGAGAAATATCCCAGATGAAATCTTCCAAGAATTCTATAAAGCTATTATGCTTAGAGTAGTTGATACATATTGGATGAGACACATTGATACTATGTCTGACTTACGTCAAGCTGTAGCACTTCAATCATATGCTCAACAAAACCCTCTAAGAGAATACCAAATTCAAGGTTTCAACCTCTTCAATGAAATGTCTAGAAACATCAGAAAAGAAACTGCTCAATTCGTATTAAGAGCGGAAGTAAGACAAAATTCTGAAAGAAAAGAAGTCGCAAAACCTACTGGAACTAATAGATCTGACAATGGTGATAGACCTAAGAGAAATCCAGCTTTAAATAAGAAACCAAAAGAACCAGGCAGAAATGATCCATGTCCATGTGGAGCTAAATGGCCTGATGGAACACCTAAGAAATATAAGGATTGTCACGGTAAATAGAATGATAGATAGAAGCACTCTAAGACTTAAAATCAAGGAAATATCTCTTAATCTTACTGAAATTGAAGATATCTTTTCTATAACTTCAACTGAATCTAAGATTAAAGAACTTGAAGAAGAGTCTCAAAGCGCTTCTTTTTGGTCTAATCAAAATAATGCCAAAAAGACTATTGATGAACTCAATGATTTAAAAGACAAATTATCTTCTTATAATGAACTCAAAAACATTCAAGAAGAATTAAATTTAATCTATGAACTTTCAGAAGAGAATGAAGAAGAACTAGCCTCCTCTGAATCATTGATTAATAATTTTAAGAAGTTATATGATGAATTCTCAACTGAACTATTACTCAATAATCCGGTAGATAAGAATAATTGTATTATTGATATTCATTCAGGTGCTGGAGGAACTGAATCACTAGATTGGGTCTCAATGCTTTATAGAATGTATACTATGTACGCTCAATCACATAAGATGAGAGTAGATGTCCTAGATTTAGAGCCAGGACTTGAAGCCGGAATTAAATCTGTCACATTTAGAGTATCTAAGATGTATGCCTATGGAAACCTTAAAGGTGAAACTGGTGTACATAGACTTATTAGGCTGTCTCCATTTGACTCATCACACTCAAGACATACCACTTTCGCAAGTGTTTATGTATCACCTGAGGTTGATGATAGTTTTGAAATTAATTTAAAAGAAGATGAAATTAGAATTGATATCTTCCATTCATCAGGCGCTGGAGGTCAAGGAGTAAACACTTCATTTAGTGCAGTAAGAGTAACTCATCTTCCTACAGGTATTTCAGTATCTTGTCAGAATGAAAGAAGTCAAATTCAAAATAAAGAAACCGCTATTTCAATTCTAAAGAGTAGACTATATCAGTTAGAACTTGATAAGAGAAGAGAAGAAAAACTTAAAAATGAAAATAAGATGGATATCTCATTTGGTTCACAAATAAGGACTTATACATTCCACCCTTATTCACTCGTGAAAGATCATAGAACTAACTATGAAACACAAAGAGTTGATAAAGTTATGGATGGTGAACTAGATGACTTCATCAAAGAATACTTAAAGATGGAGGCTACTAAATAATGAGATATTTCCTAGACTCCATCAAAAAGAAAAATAGAAGATATGAAATCGTAATTAATGATGAAAGCTTCAAGACAACATACAAGATTAGAGAAGACCTCTTAATTGAAATGAAGTTTTTATCACCTAAAGAAATTAAGGAAGAAGAATATAAGTTATTCTTATCTAAACTTCCTTTAGATTCTTTAATCTATGAAGGTGAAAAGTATTCTGACAAGAAACTTAGAACTTCAAAAGAAGTTAAAGATCACCTAAAAGAGATTACTAATGATGAATCAATGATTAATGAAGTAGTAGAAGTCTTAAAGAAAGAAAACCTAATCAATGATTCATCATATAAAAAGGCATATTTGGAATATGCCATATACACAAAACGTGATGGTAGAGTAAAGATTTCAAATGATTTAATTAAGCTAGGACTTAATAGTTCGTTTGATTATGATAAAGAAGCATTAAAAGAAAATATCACCTTATTATCTTTAGACACATACTTCTTAGTTAATAAGGTGATATTTTCTTTTAATGCTTCTTTATCATAATCAAACGAACTATTAAGTCCT
>JAILNJ010000029.1 GCA_024691665.1 Gammaproteobacteria bacterium
TTTATTTCCAGAGCCACCTAAAATAGGTGAATCAATAATCTCATTAGGTTTAATCCCATACATTTTAATAAAATCTAATATCTGAGTTTTAACCTTATTTCTTAAAGATTCTTCTCTAACTACTCCACCCTTTAAATAGATTTGACCTAATTCAAATTGTGGTTTAATTAAGAATACTACGGTTACATCCTTAAATGATTTAATGACTCTTTCAAGGATAGGTTCAACCTTAGTAAATGAGACATCAATTGAAATTAATTTAATATCCTTTAATATTTCTAAATCCATTTTGAGAAAATTAGTATTTTCATATAAATGGATTTTTTCATTACTTCTTAAAGAATTATGTAGCTGATTAGTTCCTGTATCAACCGCATATACCTCTTTAGCGCCTCTTTTAAGGAGACAATCAGTAAATCCACCAGTTGATGATCCAATGTCTAGACAGCTCAAATTTAGAGGGTTTATAGCAAAATAATCAAGTGCACGTTCTAGTTTAAGTCCACCTTTTGAAACATACTTAAGTGTTTCATTACTTAATACTTCTACAACATCAGTTTCAGACACATCAAAAGACGCTTTAGTTATCGTCTTTTTATTAACTAAAACATTCTCATTCTTTATTTCGTATTGAGCTTTGTTTCTTGACTCAAAGAATCCATTTGAGACAAGGTAATTGTCTAGTCTCATTATTCCTTAATTTCGAGTTTAGCTTCAGCGTTTTTAAGCATTTCGTAAGCTTGTTTAGATAGTTCTACACCTCTTGTGTATTTCTTTACTGAATCATCTAAAGATAATTCTCCACCTTCAAGTTCTTGAACAATGAGTTCGAGTTCATCCATTATGTCTTCAAATGTTAATACTTTTTTATCCATATTAATCTTCCTTTATTACTTTAGATTTTATTTCACCATTTTTAAGTTTAGTAGTGATGGTGTCACCAACATTTACTTCACTTTCATCTCTTACAACTTTCTCTCCTAAATAAGTGATTGAATATCCTTTATTTAAGACAGCCATAGGATTTAAGAGGTTTAATTTCTCGTTCATAATAAGATAATTATTCTTATTATTTGAAACAAGGATTGAATATGCATTATCTAAGTGTTTAGATAAGTCTTTAACCTTTTCTTTATGTTTATTTAGAATCTCTCTTGGAGATAATAAATCTAGTTTATTAGTTAAACTGATTAAGTTTTGATTAAATCTAATCAGTAACTTTTCTTTATTAAATACCTCACTTTTAGCTAAACTATCAACTTTGTTAGTTAAATGTTTTAGGTTATTTGTATAAGATAGATTAAGTCTAGTAGTTAAACTATCTAATTCATTCTTTAAGTCTATATTATCTCTTACAACCATTAAGGCTGCATCTGATGGTGTTGCGGCTCTTAAATCTGAGACAAAGTCAGAGATTGTAAAGTCAGTCTCATGACCTACTGCACTAATGATTGGCTTTACTGAAGAGTAGATTGCATCTGCGACCTCTTCTTCATTAAATGGCCATAAATCTTCAATAGATCCACCACCACGAGCTAGAATAATGACATCAATCTCATCATTCTCATTAGCTTTTCTGATATTCTCAATAATTGAATATTTTGCATCACTTCCTTGAACTTTAGTCGGATATAATGTAAGGTTTGAGAATTGACTTCTTTTAAGAATAATTGATTTTAAATCCTCAATTACTGCGCCAGTATTAGAGGTTAAAAGAGCAATATTCTTAGGGAATTTAGGTAACTTCTTTTTATGGTCTTGATCGAAATATCCTTTGTTAAAGAGTTTCTTCTTTAACTCTTCATATTTAATGTAGAGTTCACCTAATCCTGATTCTTTAATATCTTCTACATATATCTGGTAAGTTCCACCTTTAGGATATAAGGATACTGTACCTTTAATTAATACCTTCATTCCACTAGATGGTTCAAATGTAAGACCCATAGCCTTAGATTTAAACATTACACAGCTTACTTGTGATTCTTCATCTTTAAGTGTGAAATAGAGGTGACCTGAGATATTTCTTTTATAGTTAGATATTTCACCCTCAATTAAAAGTGATTGAAAAAAAGGCTCTCTATCAAAGAGCGTTTTTATATATTCATTTAGGATCGTTACAGTTAATACTTTATTTTGAGCGTTCATCAATAATTATTTTTTTAGCCTTATCGAGTACTGCGTTATTAAACTTAACTTGTTTCCCATCAATATCTGAAAACAGCTTTGTGATTTCGAGAGCCTCATTTATAGCGATTTGTGGTTCTAGTCCTTTATATAGCATTTCAAAAACACAGAGTTTAAGAATAGCTACGTCAACTAAATTTAATCTTTTTAGAGTATAGCCAGTTAAAGAAGATGAAATAATTCTTTCAATATTTTCATTATTTTCAATTATCTCATTAGTAGTTTTGAATACTTCTTCATTGATTTGATCTTTATCG
>JAILNJ010000077.1 GCA_024691665.1 Gammaproteobacteria bacterium
TCCTGGAAAGAAATTTATCTCTACTGTATTTGTATTCCCATACATTATGCCATCATGGTCAATTGCGATGTTCTGGGTAAACTTTTTCCAAAACACTAGAATTGAAGCTGCATCCGATGTTGGTATGCTTCAATCAATCACTGGACTTTGTGCTCCATCGTGGCTGGTATTTGGTATGTGGCCTACAGCATTTGTGCTAGGACTCCACTATGCACCATTCGCCTATATTTTAATAGGTGGTATCTTAAGAAATATGGATGCTAACTTAGAAGAAGCTGCGGTAATTCTAAAAGCATCAAGAGCTAAAATCTTAGGAAGAATCACTCTTCCAATTGTAGCTCCTGCTTTAGTATCAACAGTACTTTTAGTATTCGCATCATCAATCTCAAGTTATTCAGTTCCAGCATTCTTAAATGCAGATGGTTCATTCCAGTCCATATCGATAACATTAAGAAGTGCCCTTATTGGTGGTAGAAAAGGTGAAGGTTATGTAATATCTACTATATTAATGATCTTCAGTGTATTAATTCTTACAATAAATAACTGGTTTACAAGGAGTAGAAGAAGCTTTACTACTGTATCAGGTAAATCTGGACAAATCTCTAAGATTAACCTAAGAAAAGCTAAATGGCCTATCTTTACAGTTATAGCTATTCTTGTAACATTCTTTGCAATCGTTCCACTATTAACATTTATTATATATAGCTTGGAAGATACTCCGGGTATGCTAAATACAATAGACTTAAAATATTGGTTCAGTAATAAACCTGTCGTAGAAGATGCGTTTGTTGAGGCAAGACAATTCTCAACAAAAGGTTTATTCCTAAATAAAACAATTTTATCTGCCTTTGGTAGAACTGTATTAGTAGCGATTGTTGTATCACTTATTTGTGGTACATCAGGAATTCTAATCGGTTATGCTGTTGCTAGAAAGAGAAGATCAAGAGTTGCAAACTTCGTATCAAGTCTTGCATTCCTTCCATACTTAATTCCAGCGTTAAGCTTTGGTGCAATGTTCTTTGCATTATCAAAGACTAAAGCATTTGGTTTCTTAGATGTTGCTATTACTATGAAGGAAATCTCGGCTATTCTAATTTGTATTATTGCCGGTGGTATTAAGTTCTTACCATTCGCATCAAGATCTGGTACAAATGCAATGCTTCAATTATCAGGTGAAATTGAAGAAGCTGCAATCATTACTGGTTGCCCATGGGCTAAGAGAATGACTAGAATTATATTCCCTATTCAAAAATCAAGCTTCATAAGTGGTTACTTATTACCATTTATCTCTTGTATGAGAGAATATACACTATTCACTCTTATCACATCATCTGTAACACTCACTACTAACGTACTTGAATACTATTCTAGAAATGGTATTAGTCAACTTGCAAACGGAATTAACTTATTCTTAGTTGTATTCGTAATTGGCGTTAACCTTACAGTTAATAAGGTAACAGGCGCATCTATTGATAAAGGTATTGGAGGATAAAATTATGCCAAGAATTGTTCTTGAAAACGTATCAAAAAGATGGGGAAACTTTGTAGGTGTAGACCATCTTAACATGGTTATTGAAGACCGTGAATTTATAACATTACTCGGACCTTCTGGTTGTGGAAAGACTACAACTTTAAGAATGATTGCTGGTCTTGAAACTCCAACAGAAGGTAGAATTACTATTGGAGATGAAGTTGTATTTGATTCAGAACAACATATCAACGTATCTCCGGCTAAAAGAGATATTGGTTTCTTATTCCAAAACTATGCTCTATGGCCTCATATGACAGTATATAAGAATATTGCCTTCGGTCTTGAGAACTTAAAATGGAGTAAGGCTGATATTGAAGCTAGAGTTCAAGAAGTTCTTCAAATGTTAAAGATTGAAGAATTTAGAGATAGATATCCAGCAGAATTATCTGGTGGACAACAACAGAGAGTTGCTATCGCTAGAACTCTTGCACCTAAACCAAAAGTATTATTTATGGATGAACCTCTATCTAACCTTGACGCTAAGTTAAGAGGAGAAATGAGAACTGAACTTAAGAGACTTCATAGTGATACAAATTCAACATTTGTATATGTAACACATGATCAACTAGAAGCTATGACTCTAGCTACTAGAGTATGCTTAATTGAAAAAGGTGTACTCCAACAATACGATGCACCTCTTACAGTTTATAATCGTCCAGCTAACTTATTTGTTGCTGACTTCGTAGGTAACCCTACAATGAACTTCATCCCAGCTACAGCTAAACTTGAAGATCCAAAGAAGATTCGTTTAAACTTCTTTGGAATTGAAGCTGAATATACTCCAGAAGTTGAAGTAGAATCAATCGCAGAAGAAGTTGTTATTGGTATTAGACCTGAGTTCTTACCAATTAGTCCAAAAGGCGCTATTAAGGGTCTTGCATATTCAACTCTTCCAGCTGGTATGGAAACTACTGTTAAAATTAATTTAGATGGTGATATCTTATCTTCAGTAGTATTTGGTTCTATCGACTATAAAGTTGATGAAGAAATTAAATTTGATATTGTTGGTAAAGGTATTATTCTATTTGATAAAGAAACAAGAAAACAAATTTGTTTAGGCTCTGTAAAAGTAGTTAATTCAAAATAATATTATAGTGCCAGAAATTATCTAAAATAGTTTCTGGCTCTATTTTTGGTATAAGCATGAAAAAAGAAAAAGATTATATTCTTGAAACTGAAAAAATAAGACAGAAACAGGCAACTAAAGAAAAGATAAAGAAAATGACTAAGCCATATCTATTAACACGCGTACTTGCGGGTTTATTAGATTTAGTCTTTTTAGCTATTCTTTCATTTTCTTTAGCTTTTCTATCCTATAGTACTATCTTTAAATCAATTGGATATTTTGATTTAATTGAGACTCAACTAACTCTCACTAAAGAATCAGGTCTTTATGTTGAATATAAAGAAAACGCTTATGTATCAGTTGATAGATACTCTCAAGAATATTCTGTCTTAGTTAAAGAATATGATAGTCATATTACTTATTACTATTCAAATGATCAAGTAGCTTTAAAAGAAAATAGACTTGAGTCATTTAATAAAGCTAAAGCTGAATCAACTTATTTTATCTATCAAGATGGTAAGTATATATTAAATGAAGATG